>JBFYKS010000268.1:0-9861 GCA_041305785.1 Methanoregula sp.
AATTGTTGAGGATCTGCAATCCTGTGAATGGGGTCTGATCCTTCTCTGCCCCTGCAGAACTCGTGAGTTATCCGCGAATCTGGTGGTCATGACTCCGCTCTGGGGGGTCGCATGGGTACACGATCACTCACGTAATTTCTCCGATCCGCGGGAGAACGGTATCACCTCGCGGCTCATGGAGTCACTAACCTGCCATGCTCTGAACTACCGCCCCTCACTGCTCACCTGGCTTCTCACCTGTCATGAGGAACACGGTGAAGCACCGCAGCTCCCCGTTGCAGTCCGGCTTGACCGGCATCGCCGCGGTACGGTTCCGCACCGTGCGCAGGCCGGCATCAAGGAACTCCTTTGCAAGGATTGCCCGGTCAAACCCGTTGTGATACACCAGTTCGGTCTTCCGGTGGAAGAGTCCGCCTTCCTTGTCAAGGTCAGCGATGGCAAGGATTCCCCCCGGTTTCAGGACCGATGAACACTGGTGCAGCAGCCGGGGCACGTTCCGTATATGGTGGAGTGTCATGCTGCTGACAACAAGGTCATACCTCCCCTCCCACGGATCAGGCGCCTCGAGATCCATGAGTCGTGTGGTGACCCCCGTGACGCCCTGCTCACGGATCCTGGCTTCCAGAACCCCGAGCATCCCTTCCGAGTTGTCGATACCGGTGACCGACCGTACCTGCGGCCTGAGCAGGAGGGTGAGAAGCCCCGTGCCGCAGCCGACCTCAAGGACGTCCATATCGGGCCTGAGCCGGACCCGCTCGCCGATGGCCCGGAACACGTTCTCTGCCAGACAAACCCGGTACGGGTTCGTGTCCCACGAGGCTGCCGCGTCATCATAATTACGGAGTTCTCGCGTCATCATGATCACTGGCATAGTATGCACCCGTCAGGGAAAAAAATGGCGGGAGTTTTTACCCTGGACGGGACCCGGGATTCTCCCGTACCCCTCATTCCTGCAATAATTTGTTCCCGGGCAGGCTAAAAACGGATCCGGCCGGAATGCGGGTGCTGAACATTCCGGGCAAATGCCCTCTCAAGATTGCAAAAAAAGGGATTATCCAGGAGACGATCTGCGTCTCCGCAGGAAAACGAGCATTCCTGCACCGAGTACTCCCATAACAATGACAGCTGGGTGGAGCGGTGCGGTTTCTTTTCCCCCCCGCTGCCGGTTGATCTTCTCTTCCAGAACCCGGGCTTCCTCCTCTGTTCTTTTCGCTTCCGCAGTCATACCCAAAGATTTCTGGATGGCGGCCTTGTTCTCCAGCTTACCGACGTAATTTATGTCCTTTGAAGGCGATGACTGCAGGGATTTGTCCAGCGCTTCGAGAGCCAGATTGTCGGCATCTAATTTCTGGTAGACCAATGCCTTGCTGTTCCAGAGGTCTGCCGTCATCGCATCGGGTTTCGTGGGATCTGTGCTCTTGAGTCCCTGTTCGTATGCCTTCAAGGCATTCAATCGCATCTCGGTAGGATCCGAAGAACCGACAATACTCAGGGCTCCTGCGCCAAATCCCGAAGACCCCGGGTCATTGACAAGATCCTGCATATTCGCATCATGAACAAGCTTGTCGCCATAGTTCTTCCAGTCCTGCGGCCCCCATGTGGCTTTCGACTGCACCTGGAGGAGGTCTGGCACTACATAGACCGGAGCAGGTGCCTCCTCCTTTGCCGTGATCTCCTGGGGGTCGATGGCAAAGGCCGGAACCAGTATCCCGCTACAGAGGAGGAGGAGAAGGAGAGGGGTAAGACTGCGGCATTCCATGAAAGGGAGTTCATGCCGAGAGGGAAAAAGATTCTGAAATCTGATTTGTATATTGGATGAAAGTAACAATATTCATATCTTACCTGTCGAGAAAGGGACACTAGGAAGTGAGAGTATGTTTTGTGGTGAGTGCGGCACAGAAAATCCTGATACCAACCAGTTCTGTAAGAATTGCGGAAACGCCTTACGTAAGGCACCCGTTACCGGACATTCAGGCGCCCCTGCAGTACCCGTGCCCCCCGCTCCTGTTCCCCCGGTTTCCAATACGGGAACCGGAATATCCACAACGGCAAAGATCGCAATCGTCCTTGGGGCACTGTGTGGTGTCACCGCGTTCTTCATCCTCCCCTACATCCTCGGGATGGTCGCAGTTCTCCTTGGGGCCCTGGTCCTGTACAAGAAGAACAAATTCGGGGTCATCTGCATTCTCCTGGGATTATCTGCAATTATCTTTGATTATTTCTACCTGCAGATCATTCCGTAACCTCTGTTTTACCCCATTTTTCCCTATTTCCCTGTGGTATCTGTACTGGGAATGGACCAGATCCAAGATCTCAGTTTTGGATGGTTAAACGATCGAGGATTGTGGGGAATATTCGCAGAAACCGGTCGCGGATACCATGATCCGGCTGGTGAACCCGATCAATGAATATAAAAAATATGAGTGAACATTTTCACGAACAAGGATCTGAATTATGGCAACCCCGAATCCAACACCCCCTTCAACCTGCCCCCGCTGTCACCAGCCATTAACGCCGGGAGTGAAGTTCTGCGAGAGCTGCGGAGCAAAGATTGAACAAGCCCCGGTCTGCGTCCATTGCGGGGCACTGCTCACACCCGGGGTCAGGTTCTGTGAATCCTGCGGGAAACCCGTGACGCCTTCCGTACCGGTAACTGTGGCACCCGCCACGGTTCCGGCAGAACCAGAACCCCCCATACCCCCCTCAAAACCAGAAGAGATCTCCATCCCTGAACCAGAACTGGAGTCCGAACAGGAAGCTATCCCCGCTCCTGGTGAACCCCCCGTAAAACCAGAACCGGCTCCCGGACAGGAACCCGTTTTTGCAGGGGAACGCAGGGCACAGGAACCGGCAGAGGAAATCCCGGTACCGGAACCGGCTCCCCTTCAGCCAATTCAGGAGCCGGCGTCACCATCCGGTGCCGGGTCCTCCTCAAAGACCCTCATCATTGCCGGGATCGTGGGGCTTCTCATCATCGCTGCCCTTGCCGTCTTCTTTGTCCTTCCCATGCTCTCCGGCACGGGTGCCGGAAGTGATGGAAACGGGGAGGATCTCGCAGCCACGACGACCCCTCTCCAGACCCTGCCGGTATCAGCATCCGGGGCATCCTTCGAACCCCTGCCCACGCAGAAGCCTCCGGTCAATCTTGAAGTGGTCTATCAGGTTGAGCGCAGCCCCGTCAACGGGATTGTCACGGTCACCTTTTCAGGAGGTCCCGGCCTGAACGGGATTGCCTCGACGCTTATTACGGTGACGCGGTCGGACGGGCAGGTCATGACAAAGTCGTGGAAACCCGCCCGGATCGGGGATTCGGTTACCGTGCAGGGGACCACGATGACCGACCGGGTCGAGGTGATAACGAACTTCTATAACGGGGATTCGTACCGGAGCTTCGACCAGGTCTTTGAGTACAAGAAGAGGAACTGATCCTTTTTTTAATCCCCGGTAGTCTATATCTGCCGGAGTTCCGTGACTTTCAGGATGTCTGTGCGGGTGACGATCCCGAGGATCCTGCCGTCCTGGACCACCGGTATCCGCCCGATGTCGTTAGAGGACATGATACGCAGGGCGTCGATGACCGGTGCCGTGGGAGGGAGCGTGATAACCTCGCGGCTCATCACGTCCCGCACCTGCATGGCATCGCGGTCGATAGGCGAGGTCCGGTTTAAGTCGGCAAGCGTGATGATGCCAATGAGCGTGTCCCGTTCCACCACCGGAAAACCGAGATGCTTGCTCGCGTACATCATGTCTACCACCTGGCTGACCGGCAGGGTCGGCGGGACGGTGGTAACCGGGGTGCTCATCATCGATCCCACCGTCACATCCTGCAGGAGATGGCTGTATTTTACCGCAGTCGACTCCATGCCCGCCCCGATGTAGATGAACAGGGCAATCAGGATCAGGAACGGCGAGAAGGTGACAAGGCCGACAATGCCAAAGAGGACGGCAAACCCCCTGCCGACATTGGCAGCGATCCGGGTGGCCTCGTGGAGTGGCATCCGGGTGGCGAGCCAGGCCCGGAGTACCCTGCCGCCGTCCATGGGAAAGGCCGGGATCAGGTTGAAGAAGCAGAGGATGATGTTGAGGATCCCAAGATACCCGGCAATGAAGATGAGGAGCCCGGCCGTGGGCGGATCGCTGACTGCCAGCGGGATGATGTACACAAAGGCACAGCAGATGATACCAAAGACCAGGCTTGCAATGGGGCCGACAAGCGCCATCGGGAGCTCGGCCCGGGGATCCGGCGTCCCCTCCTCCATGGTCGCCATCCCGCCGAAGATCATCAGCGTGATGCTGGTGATCCCGATCCCCCTGCTCCGGGCAACCAGCGAGTGGGCGAGCTCGTGGACGAGCACCCCGATGAACAGTCCGAGCGAGACGACAACGCCAAGCACCCAGGGCATGAATCCTGCTGAAAGGAGGGAGGTATCAATGGGGACCCCGAAAAGTCCAAAGAGCATATCGACCGTGAGCAGGATCTGGCTGCCGATGATCCATGCGAAGAGGGGGATGACCAGAAGGAACGTGTAGTGGATCAGGATCGGAATACCAAATAAATGCCCGATTCGAAACGATCCGTCCATGATAATGGGTTATCTTTTTAACTCTTAAGTATATACTTTCATCTGATAACGATGGAAGCCCAGATTACAGATTTATTCGGTCTGCAGATTTATACCGAGAAAGGTATGTTTATCGGAGAAGTCGAGGATGTGGTCATTGATGTTGACGGAAAGAAGATCGATTCCGTCGTGGTTGGCAAAGTCAACGACCAGCTCTTCGAGCTCAAGAATTTCAAGGGCCTCAAGATCCCCTACCGGATCATCAGCGCCATTGACGACATTGTCCTGATCCGCCACCTGCCCGGTGCATTCGCCGGCGGCAGCGGGTCCGAAGAATAAGATATCATATGGCGGGCGGCACGCGGGAGGCCCCCCTTGTCTTCTCTTTCCCGCACATGGTACCTGTATGGAGAACCGGGAGATCTTTTCTGCAATCACGGCCCTCCCCCCCGTTTTTGTACGGCTCGACGGGCGGACCTTCCACCGGCTGACCGAGTGTCTCGGCCTTGAGAAACCCTTTGACGAGTTCTTCCACAAAGGAATGGTCACCACCTGTATCTCGCTCCTTGCAGAGAGCGGTCTCAACCCCGATCTCGCCTTCACCTTCTCTGACGAGATCAGCCTGTACTTCACCCGGCTGCCTTTCAGCGGCAGAGTGGAGAAGATCGATTCGGTTGCCGCTTCCTATGCGGCAAGCTCCCTGACCCTTGCCTTTGGTGGCACAACCCTCCTCTCTTTCGATTCCCGGGTGATCCCGGCAACGCCTGCCTATGCGCTGGAATATCTCACCAACCGGCAGAGCGAGGCATGGCGCAACCATATCAATGCCTACTGCCAGCAGGCACTCATCGAGGAAGGGATGGACTCGCGGGCAGCAGCAGAAAAACTCCGGGGCCTCCCGGCAAAAGCCCTCCACGAGATGATGCACGACCGGGGGTTCAACCTCGCGACCACCCCGGCATGGCAGCGGCGGGGCACCCTCGTGTACAAGAAACTCACGGTGAAGGAGGGGTTCAACCCGATCACGCAGGAGACGGTGACCGTTGAGCGCAGCGCTGTTACAACCGATACCGACCTCCCCCTTTTTACCACGCCGGAGGGACAGGAGTTTTTGAGAAAGGCACTGGGCGGGGCCTAGAAATCGTACCCCGGTTTTGATCCGGAAATTGCTGATCGATTTTTCCAGAATAGTTTTTGATCGCAATCGTGATCGCGATTTTGATCTGAAAATCGGATCGCGGTTGAAAAACAAAAATCGCTGATCGAATTTGAAATGAAAATCGGTGATCGATTTTCGTACGAAAAACGGGATCCGGTTTTGCATCCCGTCAGAATTTTCATTCCAAAACCCATTTTTCAATCGCTGATCGATTTTAAAATAAAAATCGGTGATCGATTTTGATCGAAAAATCGCAGATCGATTCCGGAATGAAAATCGGCAATTGATTTTTCCGGAACGGTTTTTGATCGCGATCGCGATCGTGATTTGCAAATGAAAATCGGGATCCGATCAAAAAGCAGATCTCAGATTTGGGGGGTGAGGGGGCATCAGTCCCTATCAAATAATAAAAAAAAGCGTCAAAAAAAAAATTAATTCGCTTTCCCAATCCCGATCGTCATTGCCACGCCTTCCACGTCCCACTCTTTCACTGAGGAGAATTTCGCGGAGTCGATTGTGACGCCGTCTTTTGCAAACCCGAAGGACGTTGCCCGGACTTCGTCTTTGATAAGGGTGATAATCGCATCCGTTTGCAGGAGGGTGAGAACCCGCTGGTCGCTCACCGAGACTTCGGCATCGATCATGTCCTCGACTGCAAGATCGAGCTGCTTGCGCATATCCTGGATACGCCGGATCACTTCGCGGGCATATCCCTCCGCTTCAAGGGCAGGGGTGAGCGCGACATCCACGTATACCGTACCATCAGTCATCGGTGCAGAGAAGACCCCGGCAGGGAGTTTTTCAGTAAATGTTACCTGGTCCGCCCCAATCTCAAACGAGGCACCGTTATCCGTCAGCGTGAACGTGCGCCCGGCATCGACGGCTGCCTTGATCGCGTTGCCGTCAGCAGCATCAATGAGGCCTTTGACCCTGAACGAGTCCTTGCCAAAACCCTTGCCAAGCGCCTTCATCACCGGCTCGGCATGCCAGCCAACCTTATCCCAGCTCCCCAGAACGACCGTGACCTTCCGGGCATTGGCCCGGTCCATGCAGACCGCATTCAGCCGCCAGATCGCGTTCCTGACCGCTTCCGATCCCGTGACCACAACCACTTCGGCAACCGGCCAGCGGAGTTTGCGCTTGCCGGCCTGTCGTGCATTGGCGCTCGCCTCGTCAAACGAGCGGACCATGGCAACCGCGCCCTCAAGCGTTGTATCCCGGAGCTCCGGATTGCCGGCGTTCCAGTCCAGCAGGTGGACGCTTGCCGGGTCGTTTTTGCACCGGAGGTTCCGGTAGATCTCTTCAGTGAGGTGCGGGCAGAAGGGGGCAAGGATGCCCATGAGCCGGCGCATCACGTAGTAGATCGTCTCGTACGCAAACACCTTCTGCTCCGATTCACCCTCGAGCCACATCCGGGGCCGGACGAGCTGGACATACCAGCGCGAGAGGTCTTCTAAGATGAAGTTCACGATCTCGCGGGTTGCCCGGTGGAGCTGGCATTCTTTTAATGACGCATCAACGGTTGCTGCAACCGAGTTTACCCGGGATATGATGAACCGGTCCTCGTCGGGCATCCGGGACAGATTTGCCCGGATAAAGGAGTCGTCCCAGGTGCCGTCCGTTGATTTTGGCTCGAACGTGTCGAGGATCATGTACGGGATGGGGAACCGGTACACGTTCCAGAGGATGTTGACTGCCCGGTTGATGGTGCCAACGCCCTCCATGTTGAACTTCAGGTCATCCCATGGGGCTGATGAGGAGAGGATGTAGAGCCGGAGGACATCGACACCGACCTTATCGATAACGTCGGTCGGGTTCACCACGTTCCCGAGGCTTTTCGACATCTTCTTTCCCTCGGCATCAAGCGCAAACCCGTGCATGCAGACGCTTTTGTACGGCGCTTTGCCAAAGGCAATCGTACTTGCCCCGAGCTGGGAGTAGAACCACCCGCGGGTCTGGTCCTGCCCTTCGGCAATGAAGTCCGCGGGCCAGAGTGCATCGAACTCCTGTGTCCTGTTGGGGAAGCCCAGTGTTGCCCACGAAGCAACTGCAGAATCGAACCAGACATCGAAGATGTCCTCGACCCGCTTCATGCTGCCGCCGCAGGCACAGGGGATGGTCACCGCATCCACGTAGGGGCGGTGGGGGTCGGGGAGGGGTTTTCCGCTTAGCTCCTCCAGTTCCGCGATGGTTCCGACAACGTGATACTTGTCGCATTTCGTGCACACCCACACCGGGATGGGGATGCCCCAGTACCGCTGCCGGGAGATGCACCAGTCCCGGGCCTCCTTGATCCAGTCATAGAACCGGGCGCTGCCGGCCCACTCAGGATACCACGTGACCTTCTCGACTTCCCTGAGCATCAGGTCCCGCATCTCGGAGGCTTTTAAGAACCACTGGGAGGTTGCCCGGAAGATGATCGGGGTCTTGCACCGCCAGCAGTGGCCGTACCGGTGCGTGACGGTCTCTTTTGCGAGCAGGAAATCCCCAAGCGCGACAAGGACATTCTCGTTTGAATCCCTGACCTGCTGGCCGGCAAACTCCCCAGCCTCCTCCTTAAACTTCCCGGCACCATCCACCGGGCAGACGATGGCGAGTCCCTCCTTTGTCCCAAGGACATAGTCGTCCCAGCCGTGACCGGGGGCGATATGGACCATACCGGTGTTCTCGAGGGCAACGAAGTCTCCGGCAACAACCTTGTGGTCGATATCGCGCTGGAGCGGCACCTTTGAACTGAGCGGGGAGTCGTACTTCCACCCGACGAGTTCTGCCCCCTTCTTCGTCTCAAGAACGGTAAAATCCTTGTACCGGGCCTTCTTGAGCACGGTCTTGACGAGCGGTTCAGCGATCCAGAGGAGATCTTCTTTCCCGTCCTTCTTTGCAAGAACTTTGGCATACTCGAAGTCCTTTGAGACTGCAACCGCGACATTGGCTGGCAGTGTCCACGGGGTTGTTGTCCAGATGACCAGAAACTCGCCAGCTTTTCCGGTGATGGGGAACTTGACGAAGACCGAGGGGTCGTTCTCGTCCCAGTATTCCACTTCGGCGTCGGCAATCGCCGTCTCGCACCGGGGGCACCAGTTCACCACGCGGTATCCGCGTTCGAGCATGCCCTTCTTCTCCGCCCTTGCAAGCGTCCACCACGCCGCCTCGATATAGTCGGGCGTCACCGTCTGGTATGCACCCGCGAAATCGAGCCATACCCCGAGCGCCTCGAACTGGTCGTCCATCAGCTTCTTGTTGGTAATGGCAAACGTGCGGCACTTCTCGATGAACGCCTGGATTCCGAACGTCTCGATGTCCTTTTTCGAGGCAAAACCCAGCTCCTGCTCAACCTTGACCTCGATGGGGAGGCCGTGCATGTCGTAGCCGGCCCGGTCAATAACATGCCGGCCGTTCATGCGGTGGTACCGCAGGATGCTGTCTTTTAAGATCTTGTTCCACGCGGTCCCGATGTGAATGTGGCCGGTGGTGTACGGCGGGCCGTCAACAAAGAAGAACGGTTTTCCCGCACTGCGGTGCTGCTTTACTGCCTTGTAGGTATCGTGCGTGCGCCAGTAATCCTGTACCTCACGCTCGATCTCCTTCGCGCTGAAGTTCGCGGTGACTTCCTTCAAAAAATTCCCCTCGTGTATGCTCTCCGGCCGGATGCGATGCGGACGGTTTTTCTGTGAAGGAATGTTGGCGGTACTGCACAAAGTAGTTTTTCTCTGTGGGGGGATCTGATCCCTGCCCGCCAGACCGCAAAAACTCTGCCGTATTCCCGTCGTAAGCCATATATGTTCAGGCCTGCTATGCACATGCATGAAACTTCATGCATTTGTAATCACCGGTGCTGCACTGCTCATCATGGTGATGCTCATGGCCGGCTGCACCACGAATACGGCTGCCCCTGTCACCCCTCAGGTAACTCCCGCCCCGGCGGCTGCAACTTCATCGGGATTCCCGGTAACGACTGCTGCGGTAAAAACTGCCGACATCGATACCACGATTTTGGTCCGGTTCAACGATTTTGCCTGCCTCGATGTCCAGAATGAGCTGAAGAAGGCGTATCTCTACCCGGGCGAAAAGTTCACCCTCTCTGCTGCATCGCCCGGTGTCTCCGGGGTGAACGTGAACGTCCTCTTTTTGGACGAGAAC
>JBFYKS010000269.1:0-12885 GCA_041305785.1 Methanoregula sp.
TCCTCAACCTCGGGTTTGCCGCGTACGTGAACACGGCCTGCCCCCGGCTTGCCTACGATGATCAGGTCCGGTTCCCGGTCCCCGTCCTCTCCCCGCAGGAGTTCGAGATCCTTTGTGGCGCACGGGACTGGGAGAATTACGCAATCGACGAGATCCCATGAAGCTCAAGAACCTCGAGATGATGCTCCAGCGGCTTTCAGGGTTCACAAAGCCCCGTGCATCTCTCGAACAGTACCAGACTCCCGCCCCGCTCGCTGCCCGGCTCCTGTATCATGCCCTGATGAAAGGTGACATCGAAGGGAAACGGGTTGTTGACCTTGGCTGCGGGACAGGAATCCTTGCCATCGGTGCTGCGCTTCTCGGGGCAGAATCCGTCACCGGGGTCGATATCGAGGTGAGTGCACTTGCCACAGCACGGGAGAACGCATCCCTCCTTGACGCGGAGGTGACGTTCATTGCCGCCGACATCCGGGAGGGATGCCGGGACGTGAGCGGCGGGGCCTGCGACACCGTGGTGATGAACCCGCCATTCGGGGCGCAGAAGGCCCATGCCGACCGGCCGTTCATCGACTGTGCCCTTGTCCTTGCCCCAACGGTCTATAGCATCTTTAATGCGGGATCAGCCCAATTTGTACAGGCTTACACTGCACAGCGGGCGGAGATCACCGAGAAAGTCGGCGGGGCATTTCCCATAAAACGCACTTTTGCCTTCCATACCAGAGACGTGCAGGAGATCGAGGTCGAGATACTACGACTGAAACGGACTGTGTAACCGAAGCGGGCATCCCCGGCACAAAAAAGACCATTGCAGGCCTTTTTTTCGCGCATCTTGTCATAGACTTCTATATGCCGGTGCTGCCGGCCATCCTGCCGCTTTTGATCCTGCAGCATAGTTACTCCTACCTTGAGGCAGGCATCCTGGTTACCGCATTCAACATGGTATCTTCGTTCGCCCAGCCGGTCTTTGGGATCCTCTCCGACAAACGCGGGCTTATCGTCCCGCTGGGGGCAGTGCTCTTCACCTCGGCACTCTTTGTGAGCCTGATGGGGGTAGCAAACAGTTACCTGTTGCTTGTCCTCTGCTCGGCACTCTCGGCCCTCGGGCATGCGTGCTTCCACCCGTCAGCGCTCTCCATTGTGTCACGGCTCTGCACGGACCAGAACCGGGGGAAACTGACCTCGTACTTTGTTGTCGGGGGCAACATCGGGTATGCGATCGGCCCTGTCGTTGCCGGTGTTGTGGTCACCCTCTTTGGGCTCCAGGGTCTTCTCCTCCTGATAATTCCGGCCGGCATCACGGCACTGGTCATCAACCGGGTGGTACCGCAGAGCCTGTTTGTAAAACCCGATACGAAAAAAGGGGAGGTTGCAACCGGCAATGACACGCCGGTGAACTACCGCCCGTTCTCCATCCTCGTCGGGGCAACCATCCTCCGTTCCTGGGCCATCTTTGTTTCGATCACCTTCTTCCCGACCTACCTCGTCACCCGCGGGTACGATCTGGTCACCGCGGGACTCCTGTTGAGCATCATGCTCATCGTAGGCGTAGTGGGGCAGATTGTGGGGGGACACCTCTCGGACCGGTACGGGCGGCGGGAGTACATGATCGCCGGCCTCCTCTGCGGCATCCCGCCGTTCCTCATCTTCATGGTAACGGATGGGCTCCTCTCGCTTGCAGCCATGTTCGTATTCGGGTTCTGCGTCTGGTCGACCTTCTCGGTGTCGGTTGCCATGAGCCACGAGCTCCTTCCCGGGAAGATCGGTCTTGCATCGGGAATGATGCTTGGCCTTGCCATCGGGTTTGGGGGTCTTGGCGTTGCCATCAACGGCATCATCGCGGACATGTACTCGCTTGACCTTGCGCTGCTCGTCCTTGCCATTCCGCTCCTCTGTGCAGCGGTGATGATGCTCTTCCTTCCGTACCCGTGGAAACTGCTCGGGCGGGACCGTACCGAAAAAACGAGATAAAAAAAAGGGTGGGAGAACCCGGATCAGACCTTCATCACAAGGCACTGCGATCCTGCGGTTTCAAGCACCGGTTCGGGTTTTCCTTCAAAGAAATCATCGAATGCTTTCCGGACACCCGGGGTGTTGATGTAGTCGTGGGAGAGGATGATCCCGCCCGGGCTCATGCGGGAATAGAAGAACTCGAGCGCCTGCTTTGTGCTCTCGTAGCAGTCCACGTCGAGGTTCACCATCGAGAACGTCGTGTCCCTGATGGGGCCGGCAGTAGCCGGGAAGATGCCCTTGTAGATGTGGACGTTCTTCTCCGGCCTGAGGTACTCCTTCACGTCCTCAAAGGAGACGGCGAATTTGCCCTCGTAGAACGGCCAGACCATGTCGATCTCGTCAACCTGCGGCAGGCCCTCGAACGTGTCGAAGAGATGGAGGGTCTTGTCACCCTTTGCCGAGCAGATGATCTTGGCCGAACCACCCTTGTATACGCCAACCTCGGCGATGTCGCCTTGCACCTTCTGCGTGCGCTTTACCGCCATGTAGATGTGGTATGCCTCGATGTCTTCGATGAGAAGTTCGGTCTCGGAGCGGATCTTCGCAAGATCCCTTGCAAACGCCTTGCGGGTATCGCATCCATAGTGGGAGAGCCTGCCCCGGTTTGCGAGATCTCGCCCGGAGAACGGGTGGAGGAACGCAAACTTCCGCAGCCGGGAGATATATTTACTGGGAACTACGGAATCGAATAGATAGATCATGTTCTTCTTCTGGAGCAGGCTCATGCCTTAAATCATATGTTCTCTGGAAATTTATAGACAACCCCACCATTTTCCCCAAGGTTTCGATCCAGCCTGATACCTGTGGCGGGGCAAGGTATCCCCTGATATTGGAAATGGCAAACGCAGGGGAGGAAAAGGGACGATTGGTTAGTTGATAACCGGCGGGGGGGCATCCACGTCCAGTTCATCGAGGAACGGCATCAGTCCGGTCACGAAGAGAGCAGGCCTGCCATCACTGCCGGCAGGGTGCTCACCCACGGCCACAATCTCGATATTGAGCGGGAAGACATCCATGGTTGCCTCAAACGAGGGGTCGTTCTCGCGGGTGAACGCCAGGAACCGGTTCACCTCGATATAGGGGCGCTCGAACTCAGGGACGTGGCCGTATTCCTCGCGGACAGAATCAAGTGTCCGCGTGCGGGCAAGGTCTTCTTCAAAAAAGAGCACGATCTCGACTGCATAGGTATTGGCAAGGGCGCCGAGCCTGCGGACATCGAGCATTGAGCCGGGGGTGATTCCCACGGATCCCAGTCTCTCTTCAGGAGTTACGCCTGCAAGCGTCTTTGGGATTGCCGTACTGACCATGAAAAAAGGTTGGACGGGGGATTTTGTATAGATATGGATTGGGGAAAATTCATTCCCGGCCGAACTTGTTCAGGAGTGAGAAACCCACGCCAAAGAAGAGGACGGCTGCCACCGGCCAGACCGACCACGTGATCGTATGGTTGTGATATACGTCAATACCGACAAAGAAGACACAGATCATGACCACCACGGCAATCTGGTACCACCATTTCTTCTCGCCATTTCCTTCAAGGGAATCCCGCATTCTGCTCATGGTAGTACCGTGGTGCCTGCAAGGTAAAAATGATTGCAGGCCGGATAAACCGGGTGGGGAATCGTCCGGCAGCGGGATTATCCGCGGCGACCGAAAGCAGCGGCAGCAGCGCAGCAGGCTGCAAGGGCAACTGCCCACAAGAACCCGGGCGCCCGCGGAGCCGTTGTTGGGGGAACGACCGGGGGCGTGAGGGTGGGCACGGTTGTCGGGACCGGCGCGGGACCTGCTATCGGCTGGCTGATGGTGAGGGTGCTCCCCGGGACAATATTGCCGCCATTATCGATCTCATCGATCTGCAGGACCATCAGCGGGTTTGTCGCATCCTGCGGCACGAGGCCATCGATGGTCACGATCATGCCGACATCGTGGTTGGTGGAGTACGAGAGGAGCTCGCCATTCACGAACGCAGCGTTACCCGATGCAGTCTGGTATGCCGCATTCCTGCCATCCAGGGTGACCTGGATCGACCATTTCGCACCGGCAAGGCCGGTCTGCATCTGGAGCTCGTGACCCCGGGCAAAGGTGGTGGACCCCGAGGGAATGACCGCGTAGTGGGCGATAACCTGCTGCTCCGAGGTAACAACCAGCGGGGCATCCGGGGTGAACGCGACGTTTGAAAGGACAAGGGTTCCCGAGACTGCCGGGACAAGTGCCAGGAGGGCAATGAGGGCGATTGCGGGAATGGGGTGGATGCGGATCATAAAATCTTCTATATGAGGTGGTTGGCCCGGAACGTAAAAAGAGGTGTTGGTCGATGACGGCATTTTACGGGCCGGGACCTGCGGGAATTACCGGGACAGCACGCTCTGTGCAAATCTCCCGGCGTGATCGATTGCTTCCTCCCCCTCGGGGACCTCATCAGCAAAGATCTGCCAGCAATGGAACATCCCCTCCCAGAGCTCGACCTGCACCGGGACTCCGGCCCAGCGGGCCTTGTCCACGAACTTCCCGACATCGGAGAGGAGGAGCTCGTGGGTGCCGGCCTGGATATAGAGCCGGGGGAGACCGGCAAGGCGGGCATGGATCGGGGAGGCGAGGGGATGGTTCGGATCGCGGCCGCCAAGATAGATCCGCCGTATGGCATGGAGACGTTGAGCCGTGATCCAGTCCCGGCCGGCATTCTTCGTAACCGATTCCCCAGGGAAGAGAAGGTCAACGGCCGGCGACATCAGGACCCCCGCAGCGGGGAGGGGCGCCCGCTCGTCCATGAGCGAAAGGAGCATCCCGAGGACGAGGTTTCCCCCGGCCGAGATCCCGACCGGGAGGAGGTGATGTGGCTGGAAGCCCTTCGAGAGGAGATATTTCCACGCAGTCACTGCATCGTTCACCGGCGCCGGGAAGGTATGTTCGGGGGCACGGCGATAATCCACCGAGAAGACCCTGGCCCGCGATGCCCGGGCCAGCCGGACGCAGAGTCCCAGGTGGTCCCCGGTTGAACCAAGGGTGAACCCCCCACCGTGGAAGAAGAGGACCACCCGGTCGCTCATGACCTCCGGCAGGGTGATCCAGTACCCCGCGGCCCCGTCGCGCAGGGACACCTTCTCAACATGGTAATCGCAGGCAGAGAGCGATTCCTGCTGCATCTCCTTGTACAGATCCGAAAAACCCTGCCGGAGTGCCGGGACGGGCAGGGCGGTACCCGGGGCGTTCTCTTTCAGGAAGGTGAGGAGATCGTCCGGAGCATTATGGATCATTATGAGTGGTGTGGGTGACGGGAGATAATAAAGGATACGTGATATTTTTTTTTAGGGCACGGGGGACGACAGAGTCATTTTCGTAAAAACAAAACCGGTACGCATAACTGGTGCAGGAAATAATAATCCAGGTTGTGCAGAGCGAGGATGCCGCAACCGGAGACCAGGCAATGCAAAAGGTCACCGTACGCCTTATTCCATTCCTCTTCCTCCTCTACGTCATTGCCTACCTTGACCGGGTCAACTTCGGCTATGCTGCGCTCGGGATGAACAGCGATCTGGGGATCTCCATGGAACTCTTCGGGTTCCTCTCGGGCATCTTCTTCATCGGCTACCTCATCTTTGAGGTCCCAAGCAACATCATCCTCGAACGGGTGGGAGCCCGGATCTGGATCGCCCGGATCATGGTGAGCTGGGGCATTGTGGTCATCGCAACGGGCGCAGTGTCAAGTGCCTTCGATCTGGCAGTGCTCCGGTTCATCCTCGGGATTGCAGAGGCCGGGTTCTTCCCGGGCCTGATCCTGTACCTGACCGTCTGGTTCCGGCAAAAGGATCTGGCGCAGGCAGTCGCCCTCTTCATGGCAGCGCTTGCGGTCTCAAATATCATCGGGGCGCCGGTCTCGACCTGGATCCTCGATAACATCGCATGGTTCGGAATTGCCGGCTGGCGCTGGCTCTTCATTCTCGAGGGGATCCCGGCGGTCATCCTCGGTATTGTCACGTGGTTCTTCCTGACAGACCGGCCGGCAGATGCCCGCTGGCTCTCGGTCGATGAGCGGCGATGGCTTGTACGGGAACTGGAAACGGAGGCGGCGGCACGCCGGCTGAATGGGGCAGGGATGCAGTTGCGGCAGGTGATGGCCGACCGGCAGGTCTGGTACCTTGCCCTTGTCTACTGTACGCTGGTCATCGGGCTCTATGGCACCGGGTTCTGGATGCCGCAGATAATCAAAGCGCTCAGCCCGTCTTCATCAAACTTTGCGATAGGCCTGTTGATGATGATCCCGTTCATCGCTGCCCTCATCGGGATGATCGCGTGGGGCCGCCACTCCGACCGGACGGATGAGCGCCGGTGGCATACCGCACTCCCCCCGCTCATCGGGGGAATCGCACTGGTCGGGGCCGGTATCATCTTTGAGCCTGTCATTGCCTTCTGCCTGCTTGTGGTGGCAACGGTCGGGATCTACTGCAGTTTCGGGCCGTTCTGGACGCAGCCGGCCGCAGTCTTCACCGGAACGGCTGCAGCCGTGGCGATCGCGCTCATCAACTCCATAGGAAACCTCGGGGGGTTCATAGGGCCGACGATCATGGGGTATCTGGGCAAGGTCACCGGGACGCTTGCTGAAGGATTGGTCGTCCTTGGAGGGTGCCTGATCCTCTGCGGGGTGCTTGCAGCGTTTGTTTTGGTAAACCCAGAATTGAAACCGGAACGGGAAAATAAGGCGTGATCCACGAATTCGGGCACAGTTAAGACAGGAAATTTTTTCGGTATTTTTTAATACGGCATTGAAGATACTATTAGTCTGTCCCCCCCAAACCCCGGTCCGGTATTCCCCGTGCCGGGTGATGGGATTATGGAACATTGCGAGGAATTTACGATGAAGGTTTCACAGATTGGCATTATCACCGTCATGCTTGTGGTGATTGCGGTTGCATTCGCGGGATGTACAGGATCGAGCCCGGCAGCAGAGCCTGCAGCATCAGGCAGCACATCATCGTCCGGTGGGGCACAGAGCGGGGCAGCAGCATCCGGTGCAGCGTCTTCCGACTCGTTCCTTGGTATCGACAAGATCCTTGAACAGAAGCCCTACGACTGGGTGGAGTATAAGATGATCACCGATGTTGATGGCGACAAGATGACCGTGTACTACAAGCACAACATGAAGACCGGCACCTGCTCCATGCGCTTTGAAGGCGCAGGCATGGAAGGCATGAGCGGCATGACCATGGACTGTTCATCCAGCGGAAGTGCAGTGGAAGGGTCCTCCACCAACCCCAATGAGGTAGATCCGGATGTCCAGTTCAAGTTCGTCACCATCGAGCCGGTCTCGGTTGGGGCAGGCACCTACCCGACCGCATCCAAGTATGCGGTGACCAGCCAGGGCGAGACCCTCTACTACTGGACCGCCCCGGGCGTTCCGACGTTTGTGAAGTGGCAGTACAACGGCCCCGATGGCGCTGTCATCACCGAGCTGAATGGCTGGGGATAAAAACTCCAGATACCCTTTTTTTACGAGATCTTCTTCCAGGTGAGGTAGTTAACGGGTTCGCAAACGAGCTCAGGCCCGATCTGGCTCTCAAATGCCCGGACATAGGGCGATGCCCGGTGCTTCTTGTACGCCTCCCCATCCCGCCAGGCGGACAGGAGCAGGAAGAGCCCCTCATCTTTTTCAGATTCTGCGGTAAGGAAGATGATACAGCCATCATCAGCCCGGGACGTGACGGCCAGGTCCCGGGCAATGAGCCGCATCCGGCTGACAAACGAGGGCCTGACACGCAGCATCAGGGTGACGATATGGTTTGCCGGGGAAATTTCCGGGTTTTGGGGTTTCATACGTAATACATGAGCACGGTCTGCTGGAACCCGTCGCTGAATGTCCCGACGATATTGACAACACTTGCATCAGCAACTCCCCGGTAAGTGAAGATGTAGGGCGAACCGATTACCGGGCTCGTGATCGTCCGCTGGACATACTGGGAGTTCTGGTTGGTGATCCTGATGTTCATGGCTACCATATCGGCAGCATCGGCGCCACCGGTGATGGTGATATTGAGGTATGGACCAGCCTCGGTTACAGAAAAATCCACCTGCCGGGGCACCGCGGGATCCCGCGTCGGGACAACGGTCGTATCCGGAACATACGTTGCCACCGGCGCGGGTTGCGGGGACGGCTGGAGACAACCGCAGATGAGGATCAACAGGAAGATGGCAGCCAGACACCAGACGAATCGTCGCATATGTGGGAGGTGTGCGGGGCAAAATGATAAAGGTTGGGGAATAAAAAACCTGGTCGGACCCTCATGGAGGGGAGACCGGGGTATACCGGGCCCAGATGAGTCCGTTTTTTAGAACTTCGTGGCTCTTCAGCGTAAGAGGCACCTGAAGATCACTGATTCCCGCTTTTTCAGGATCGAATACGGTGGGGTCAGGTCTGCCTCCTGCAAGGAACGGGTGAATGAGCACACTGACCTCAGTGACAAGGCCGGTTGCGAGCATCACGCTGTTGAGGGTGCCTCCGCTGTCGACCCGGACGGTTGCGACACCGTGCTGCGTATGCAATGTTTTCATGCCGGCCCGCATATCGATGCGATCCTTTCCGGCAATGATCGTCCCAATTTTTTGTTCAGCAAGGTAGTCGAGGTATTCCTTTGGGGTCGATTCCGAGCAGAGTGCGAGCACATCCCGCATGTACGGCCATTTCCGGAGGGTCTCCCAGCACCGGACCTTTCCCCTGCTGTCGGCGATGACCAGCAGCGGGCGGGGATCAGGAGTGCCTGCCGGTGGGCGGAACATCTCCTCATGTTCCGGCGGGACGTCCAGGGAGGGATTATCCCGGACTGCGGCAAGGACGGTCTCGCTCCCGAATATAATTGCATCGGGGTTCCACCGGGCGGCAAGCGCGTAATACGTCTCGAGATCTGCGGGGAAGTTCGTGATGCGGCCGTCGAGGCTGACGGCGGTATGGAGGATGACCTTTGGTACCATGATAACCTGCTTCCCGGTTACTCTGAGGATATTATTAAGGAGATGAACGCGGGGTGAAACTGGGAGGTTCGATCGAAGATGCCCACTCATCATGACGGGATAATACCCTGCGCTCTGATATCTGGTAAAAAAAATGAGGAGATTATTTACTCTGCCGGACCCAGATGTTCCCGCTGCAGGTGACACCAAGGGAATCGGCAACCGCCTTGCTGTGATCTGATTTCAGGACACAGCACCCATTGTTGCAGAAACTGTCAGCCGGGCATTTTGCTCCGCACGCACCGCAGTTATTATCGTCAAATGCCTGCTCACAGCCATTGCTCCAGGAATTATCACAGTTGAGCCAGGTTCCCCAACACACCTTCCTGCATGCACCATTATCACAAATACCAAAAAAGGTTGATCCGCCCTCGCATTTATTCCCGCAGGAGCCGCAGTTCGCGGGATTTTCCAGATAGACCTTTGATTCCGGGTCTTTCTGCTGGTAAACATAGGATGAGTACTGGTTGTAGATCCAGCTCTCACTGGTCTTGAGATTTGTCTCACAGCCATCTCCATTAACATCGATAGTACCCTTGTTCATGCAGTCGCCGTACCCGGGCTGGCAGGAGGTGATCGTGCATTTTGCATTGGCGCAACCAAATTCAGCAACATTCTTCACGTCACGCGTTGTGCAGTCATTTCCGCAGGCACCGCAGTTATTGACATTCGTCTGAATATCGGTGCAGGTGTCCCCGCACAGGGTCTTTGGCGCATCACAGGAAGGTAGCATATCGGGCCGGATCGAGATGCTTGGCCTGATCGCAACATCCTTCTGGATAGTGGCAGGTACCGGGGTAACCGGTCGGGGTTTTGCAATCGCCATCTCTCCTGAAGACGAACTGATCAGGTCCATACCAAACCCGAATTTTGCAATGAAGATCACCGCAAGGATAACCACTGCCGCGGCAATGACGACGTGTATTGCACTTATCTGCGGAAAGCCGGACTTCTGTTCTTTTTTGGGATCAGATCGCTTTTCATCAGCCAATGGAACCACCAGTCAGCACACAAAACTAACAGTATACTGAAATGCATGTGAGTATATAAAGATTCCAAAATGATTCCGGTGAACAGGTATTGCCCGGATGCATGATGTTTAAAAAACAGGTGAAATGTGCTCATCTGGCACAGCCATGGGTGTTAAACCTGTGTTAATGCAGTACTCCTGACCGGGGATCGGTTAATGGTCCTGCCGTGTCATACTGGCAGTGGGATAACACGCAGAAACCGGAACTGCCGCAGGATTTCCCGCAGGCACCGCAGTTATCATTGTCGCTGAGTGTGGACTCGCACCCGTCAGCCATATCCTGGTTACAGTCATAGTAACCGGGCAGACAGGCATTACTGCATTTTCCTGAAATACATTTCCGGTCGGTCGAGTTATAGACAGGACAGACTTTCCCGCAGAGCCCGCAATTCTCGGTATCGGTCATCCTGTTTGTACAGGTACTTCCGCACGGGGTCTGGCCGACAGGGCAGAACGTCTCGGGACGGAATGAGACGGTCGGCCTTACATCCGGGGTCTGGACAAGTGTCGACACCGGGGTCACCGGTTTCCTGACAATCGCCATCTCACCCGATGACGGGCTGATCAGATCCATCCCAAACCCGAACTTGGCAATGAATATCACCGCAAGGATAACAACCGCCATGCCAATGACTACCTGCATTGCGCTTAGGCGCGTAAGGCCGGACTTTTTCTCCTTACCTGAATCTGGTCGTTCTTCTTCTCCCATGGTTTACCACACTTCAGCACACAGTTCTAACAGTGTACAGAACCGCATGCCGGTATATAAACTGATCAAAATAATCCTGGGAATGTGAAGATTGTCAGGTCTTCTCTTCCTGCCGGAATTTTGATCCGAGAAGAGCGGCATGGATGCGCTTGTCTGCGAACCACCAGACGACAGGCAGGGCCAGCAGAAGCAGGATTGCAAGCCCGGTGTACTGCTGCTCCAGCATGAAGTTGAAGACAGCATGGACGGAGATAGCAAGGACAAGGCCCCCCGCGATGACGGTGCCTTTCCGCCTTCCCCCCGGCATGAACTTTGCGATGCCGAGAGAGTAGCCCCAGATCACCGCAAAGAGGGCATGGGCCGGTACCGAGAGGATTGCCCGCAGCGACCCGGTGACAAAGAGGGAGGATATGGTGGGCAGGTCAATGACATAGATGATATTCTCAAGGGTTGCAAACCCGAGAGCAGTGGCTGTTGCATAGATAATACCGTCCATGGGCTCGTCGAACTCATGATCGCAGTACACGAACAGGCCAACCATCGAGAACTTAAGCAGCTCCTCGACTAGCGGGACGGCGAGCGCAACGAACAGAACCACCGGAAGGAACTGTATGAGAGGGTTCTCGATAAAAAATGCGATGCCCGCCGCTACCATGCCGAGCAGGAACATCTTTACGACAAGCGAGAGGGGTTCAGGTTCGTACTTGTCCCGGCTGTAAAAATACCAGAGCCAGAAGAGGCCGGGTGCGAGCCCTATGGTGAGAATGAGCCAGAGATCCACAGCGGAGTTTTTACCATACAACCATATTAATGGTGTGAAACAATGCAGCAGCGCTGCTCACCAGACCCCCGGGAAACGAAAAGAAAAATTGACCGATGACCGGACATCTCCCGGAGACAGCAGGCAGGATCGAGATCAGGAACTCCGTATTTGATGAGGTGAATGCATGAAAGGAATACCAGAAGAGGAGATAAAAACCATTGACGTGAACGGGATAACGCTCGCGTACCGG
Source organism: Methanoregula sp. (assembly GCA_041305785.1). Taxonomy (GTDB): domain Archaea; phylum Halobacteriota; class Methanomicrobia; order Methanomicrobiales; family Methanospirillaceae; genus Methanoregula. The sequence continues at coordinate 11,762 of JBFYKS010000269.1, forward strand.
ATCTGCGGAGAGGGATATCCGCTTGTCATGATCAACGGGTTTGCCTCAACCATGGACTCCTGGAACCCGCCGGTGCTCGAAGAGCTTGCCCGGCATTTTCGCGTGATAATTTTCGATAACCGGGGTACGGGATATTCATCGGCATCAGATGAACCGTTCTCAATCCCCCTCTTTGCTGCTGACACTTTCGCACTGATGGACACGCTCGGCATCGCGAGGGCTCATGTACTCGGGCTTTCCATGGGTGCGTCCATTGCGCAGGAGATGATACTTGCGCGCCCGGAGCGCGTGGAGAAGCTCATCCTGGTCTCCGGAACCTGCGGCGGAGACGCGGGTATCCCGGTACCTCCGGAAATCTGGGCGCGGCTCTCGGATAAGAGCGGGGACCTGCCGGAGATCGTGAACCGGATGTTCTCGGTCCTCTTCTTGGAGGAGTGGCGGGCTACGCATGACCCGCTGCAGTACTGTCCGGACGTGTACGAGACGACCAGTGAAGAGAATGCCGCACGGCAGGCAGAGGCGTTCTTCGCGTGGCAGGGATCCTGTGACCGGCTGCCGGAGATCCGGTGCAAGGCCCTTATCATGACCGGGAGCGAAGATGCAGTCATTCCCCCGGAAAACTCCCGGATCCTCGCCTCGCGCATACCAGGCGCACGGCTGGTGGAGATAGCGGGCGCCGGGCACGGGCTGCAGTACCAGTGCCCGGCGCAGTCTGGTGATGCCATCCTTCAGTTCCTAGGAACGGCATCCTGAAGATCCGCTACCTCGCCACGGCCCACAGGGGGCGGTTCCAGCCGGCCATACGCTCGTTTCCAGGACTGTGCTGCTTCAAGGAACGCGGGATAGCCGTGCTGTTGGATATAGTAAAGGGACTCCTGGTATTTCCGGTACTTGTATCCCTTCTTTGCAAAGAACCCCTTGATAATACTGCATTTCTTGTATTCGGGGCAGTCAGCGCAGGTTTCCAGCTTCTTCTCCATGAAGCAGCAGCGTTTCATGGCGCAGCGGGCGGTGCGGATATCCCGGGTGCCGTCATCATACCCAAGCTTACACCCCTTGCATGTGCCTTCCGCGAGTACAGGACAGGTACCGCAGTACGCGCCACAGCAGCCGATGAGAGCGAT
>JBFYKS010000270.1:0-4112 GCA_041305785.1 Methanoregula sp.
ACAAGTCCCGGTGGCAACCCCCTGAAACGTCCCGCTGCAAAACCCGTTACCGGTGCCGCTGCCACGCTGCCTTCGGGGAATCTTGCCCGGATGAAAGACGGGTCGCTTGCTGTGCCGGTCGAGGACAAGACCATCTATTTCCGGCCGGTGACACTCACCTTTTCCGGGCCCGTCCGCGAAGGGGTGTTTTCCCGGATGCAGAAGACCGTTGGTGAGCTTCTCGAAGACCCCGCGTTCTCACATCTCCGCGATCCGGTCAATGCAAAATATTCCCGGTATCTTTCGTTAAAGGCCGGTCTCTTCCTCTCCCAGCTCAAGGAACGGCACGACCCGTTCTACCGGGAGTTCCTCAACCCGTACGGCGATGAGAAATTCGGCTCCTTCCGCGCCCCTGAATCGGGGGAGGTCGAAAAGGCAGGCATCCTGCTCATTGTCGTGAAACGCGGGATCTATTATGCCTGTGCGTGCCCGGGCCCGTTCCGCGGGGTTATCAATGACTCCTTTGGCCGAATCATCCCTGAGCACTGCTTTCTCAACGGCGATCCGGTCCGGTGCCGGATCAATGCGGTGCTCTGCAACAACCGCTCAGATGCCGGCCTTTTTGTGTATGCGAGCAGCACGGGTGAGGAACGGGATCGTATCCTTGCATTCCTGAATGAAGAGAGTGCCGGGAATACTATCAAATAACCTGGTTCAGGAGATCTTAAAAAAAAGCCGACCAGAGTATTTTTCATATCTGATGAGAACATTATAGTTATCCAGTCTGGATAAATTATTATACGGAGATCAATAGATGAAGTGCCCTCACTGCGGGATGATCATCAGGGAAAATATCACCGAATGCGGCTATTGCGGCGGAAAGATAGTCCAGCGTCAGCAGGGAGCGCAGCCCGGCAGCGGAACGTTCGGGATCGCCCCGTTAGGGACGGCGCCACATGGTGAGCCGGATGGGGGGGGAGACGAAGAAGACGGGGGTCTCACGCCCTATCTTCAGGCCGGCGAGCAGGTACTCATCGGATCGCTCAACGTCTCGGTCAAAAAGTTCTTTTTCCATGCTTACCTGACCAACCAGCGGGTGTTCCTGATCGACACCATGGAGAAGAAACTCAAAGTCACGGCAAAGGATGTCCCGCGGAACACGATTGCCGGCTGCATTGTTGAATTCTCCGAGAACTCCGACCCGGTGCTGGTCCTCTCCATCCGTTCTGCTGAAGACGATGTCAAGACGATGAAGATCGTCTTTGTCCAGAACGGCATGGATCGCTCGGGAGAGATCGATGAATGGATCTCGCTCATCCAGGAAGAAGAACCCGCAAAAAAACCAAAGAAGCGGCCCGCAGAAGCGGTTCGGGTTTCTGAAGTGCAGGAAGAGCCCGCCGTCCCCCATCCGGCAAAACCCGTGCAAAAACCAGAACTCCGCCCGGCCCGGAAACCCACCAAGGATCCCGAGATGCAGCCCCCGGTGAAGCGGCTCCTCTCCATGTATGCCGTGCCGGAAGCAGAACCTGCACCGGAGCAAAAAGCGCCTGCTACAACGCCGGTACGGAAAGCGCAGGTCCGGCAGGTGACCGAGACTTTAAGAAAACCCGCTGCCACCCCGCTCTATGATCGCGAGATCCCCCCAACCGAAGAGACGGAGGACCACCCGGTGCCAAAACCCGAGGTGCAGTCGGCCATGAAAGTGGCAATGAAGAGTGCCATGAGGCCGCTCCAGCAGCAGCATACCAGACCAATAAGGCGCACGGTTGCAGCAGAGCCCGGGCAGCCGGAACGTCCCGCCGCTCCCCAGCGCCGGCCCGTGGTGCATGAACCGGTGAAGGAGAAGCATGCCCCTGAGGAGGAGGTGGTGACCGCAACGCCCCAGTTCTGTCACAACTGCGGGAAAAAGCTCCCCCATGCCGCTAACTTCTGTCCCGGCTGCGGTACCAAGCTCAGCCAGTCCCGGACCCTCCCGCAGAACCGCAATGCTGCAACGGTTCCCGACAAGCGTATCACCCGGACCGATCCCCCGTCTCACGAACCCCGCAAGGTGCAGGATGATGATTATGACGAGGAAGAATCCGGCGAGACACCGGTTGTTGCAAAGCCCCCGGTCAAGAAAGCTCCCAAGGGAAGCGAGATGACCATCCTCCACAAATTCCTGCGGAGATAATTACTCCCCCTCCTTTTTCTCCGGATTCACTATCTTCCATAAAAAGGGCGTTTTTCGTCCGGTTTTTTCCCGATCTTCGTCGGATAACGGGTGGTATTTTATCAAAGAAACCCCCCGTAAAAATTACTCCCAATAATAAAAACACGGGTGGTAATTGCGTTTTTAGAAATGGTTATATGACCTTCAATCTCATGTACTATATCTAAGTCCCACGAGGAAATCCATGAAGAGAAATATCCAGATTGAAGCATTGGACCAGATTCCCCTGGAAAAACAGCGTATTGAACTCGCTGAACGCAAATGCCTTGGCCACCCGGACAGTATCGCGGACGGAATTGCTGAGTCGATCAGCCAGGCACTCTGCAAGACCTACCTTGATGAATTCGGGGTTGTCCTGCACCACAACACCGACCAGGGTGAAGTCGTTGCCGGAGAGTCAGCGCCAAAGTTTGGCGGCGGCCGGATGATCCGCCCCATCTATATCCTGCTGGACGGCAGGGCAACCAAGCAGTTCAACGGTGTCACCATCCCCACGGATGCCGTAGCCGTTGAGGCAGCCCACAAGTACATCCACAAGATCCTCCCCGACCTCAACCTCAACCGCGACCTGATGATCGACTGCCGGCTCGGGACCGGTTCAACCGACCTGCGGGACGTCTTCAAGCCCAGCCAGGGAAAGATCCCCCGTGCCAACGATACGTCCTTTGGTGTCGGCCATGCCCCCTTCTCTGATGTGGAGAATATCATCCTGAACAGCTCCAATTACATCGATACCAAGCTCCGCAAGAAGTATCCGGCAATCGGCCAGGATATCAAGATCATGGGGCTGCGGGACGGCAACACCATCACCCTCACCATTGCCTGTGCAATCGTTGACCGGTACTGCAAGGATATCCGGGAGTACTCGGAATACATGACCCTGATCAACGAGGAGATCACTGCGATCGCAAAGAAGACCACCAAGAGAAAAGTGGTTGTCCACGTGAACACCGCAGACGATATCAAGAAGAAGAGCGTCTTCCTCACGGTTACCGGGACTTCCGCCGAGATGGGCGACGACGGTTCCGTTGGCCGGGGCAACCGCTGCAACGGGCTCATCACTCCCAGCCGGCCGATGTCCATGGAAGCCACGAGCGGCAAGAACCCGATCAACCACATCGGCAAGATCTACAACCTCCTCTCCACCCATATCGCAAACGAGTGTGTCAGGAAGGTCGATGGAGTCGAGGAGATGTACATCCGCCTGCTCTCCCAGATCGGAAAACCCATCGACCAGCCGCTGGTTGCAAGTGTCCAGGTCCTGCCCACGTGCGGCGTGAAACTCAAAGACATCAATGGCGAGATCATGGGTATCGTGGACGACCAGCTGGCAAATGTCACCTCCATCACCGAAAAGGTCATCGAAGGCAAGCTCAAAACCTTCTGATACGACAATGGCGAAAACACCAATACCCAGAAAAAATACCCGTAACCCCACCCCTTTTTCCGATATTGTACGGCTGGCGATCCCCAACAAGGGCAGGATCTCTGCACCGATCATGGACCTTGTCGAGAAGAGCGGGCTCCACCTTGCCGAGAGCGGTACCGAACGGCGCCTGATCACCCGCACGCTGGATCCCCACGTCGAGATCCTCTTTGCACGCCCCGTGGATATTCCGGAGTACGTGGCTACCGGTGCAGCAGATCTCGGGATCACCGGTCATGACATGGTTATCGAACGGGAATCGGATGTCGAGGAGCTGCTCGACCTTGCGTCAGGCCGTGCAAAGCTGGTCCTTGCCGTGCACGAGGACTCGCCCATCACGAGCGTGAAAGAACTTGCCGGAAAAAAGATTGCCACCGAGTTTCCGGTCATCACCCGCGCCTACTTTGCAAAGCACAAGGTGAAGGTGAACGTGGTGCTGGTCGGGGGAGCCTGCGAGGCAACACCCCACCTGGGTATCGCTGATGCAATTGTCGA
>JBFYKS010000271.1:0-6476 GCA_041305785.1 Methanoregula sp.
CCGTATTGAACTGGACACCCGCCGGGATCTTCAGATCGATGTGGCGTTTGTCGATGGTCTCAATCTCGACCGTTGTGCCAAGGACTGCCTGGGCGGGCGAGATCTCGATGGTTGTTTCGAGAGTGTCTCCGTTCCGGGCAAACCGTTCGTGAGGCAGGACATACACCTCGATGAACAGATCCCCGTTGTGAGCACCGTAATCACCGGCTTCGCCATAGCCTTCCATTCGGAGGCGCATTCCATTGTCAATACCGGCAGGGATGTGCACGCTTACCTTACGCTTCACCCGGGTATGGCCGGAACCCCGGCATTCTTTACAAACCTTCTCGGGAATCTTCCCCCTGCCTTCGCACTGGGTGCAGGGAGTCATCCGGATGAACTGCCCAAAGGGTGACTGGGATGCCTGCCGCATCTGCCCGGTACCACCGCAACGCGGGCAGGTGTTAAGCCGTTTGGTCTCGCTGCCGGACCCGCTGCAGGCGTTACAGGGCTCCGTGTGCATTACTTCGATGTCCCGGTTCATCCCGGCTACGGCATCCTCAAGCCGGATCTGGATCCGCATAAGCAGGTCGGCACCCGGCTGGGGGCCGGACCTGCGCTGACCTCCCCCGAAGAAATCAAAAATGTCGCCAAAACCGGAGAAGTCGGCGGAGAAACCACCGCCGCCAAATCCGCCGGTGCCAGAGTACGAGCCTTTTGATGCGTTCGTGTAGGTCTCGTGACCCATGTTGTCGTACTGCCGTTTCTTCTGTTCATCCGAGAGGACGCTGTAGGCTTCGTTGATCTGCTTGAACTTCTCTTCAGCACCCGGCTCCTTGCAGACATCGGGGTGGTATTTGCGGGCGAGGTTGCGGTACGCTTTTTTTACCTCGGCCTCATCGGCATTCCGGGGTATGCCGAGCGTCTCGTAATAGTCGCCTGCGCCCATGGTTCTTACTCATCTTTTACTTTATAGTCTGCATTGACCACGTTGTCGTCAGTCTTTGCTTCCTGCTGCCGGGTAGGATCCGGCCCTGGTCCCCCAGCCTGCTGCTGTGCTGCTGCCTGCTCTTCCTGGATCTTCTGGTAGATCTTGGTAGTGACTGCATAGACTGCTTCGGTTAAGGACTCCATGGCCTTTTTCACGTCATCGAGGTTGTCCGCCTCAAGCGCTTTCCTCACTGCAGCAATACCCTCTTCGACCTTGGTCTTGTCTTCAGTTTCGAGTTTGTCGCCGCTTTCCTTGAGCATCTTCTCTGCAGTAAAGATTGCCGTGTCTGCCTGGTTGCGGAGTTCAATCTCTTCGCGCTTCTTCTTGTCGTCTGCTTCGAACTGCTTTGCGGCATCCATCATCTTCTTGATATCCTCTTCAGAGAGTTTCTTGTCTCCCTTGATGGAGATTGCCTGCTGGTTGCCGGTTCCGAGATCCTTTGCCGAGACATGGATGATACCGTTCGAATCGATGTCAAAGGTGACCTCAATCTGCGGGATGCCCCGGGGCGCCGGCGGGATACCGGTCAACTGGAACTTGCCCAGGGTGAAGTTATCCTTGGCAAGGGCACGCTCGCCCTGCACAACGTGGATCTCGACACTGGTCTGACCATCCGCAGCAGTTGAGAAGATCTGGCTCTTGCGGGTGGGAACCGTGGTGTTGCGTTCGATGAGCTTTGTGGCAATCCCGCCAAGGGTCTCAATGCCGAGCGTGAGCGGGGTGACATCGAGAAGGACGATATCCTTGGTCTCTCCAGTCAGGACGGCACCCTGGATGCCGGCTCCGAGCGCTACGCACTCGTCCGGGTTGATGCCCTTGTCTGGTTCTTTACCAAGGAGTTTCCTGATGGCCTCCTGCACGAGCGGGACACGGGTGGAACCCCCGACCAGGAGAACGTGATCGATGTCCTTTGGCTCAAGTTTTGCATCGCTCAATGCCTGTTTGACCGGGCCCAGGGTGGATTCGACAAGATTCCCGATGAGCTGTTCGAGTTTGGATCGGGTGAGGTCAATGTTTAAGAACTTCGGGCCGCTAGCATCAGTGGTGATATAGGCAAGGTTGACGTTGGTAGTCTGCCGCTGCGAGAGCTCGATCTTGGCATTCTCCGCCGCATCGCGCAGGCGCTGCATGGCATAGGGGTCGTTCCTTAAGTCGATCCCTTCCTTCTTTTTGAATTCCTCGATTAAGTAATCCTGCACGAGTTTGTCGAAGTCGTCTCCGCCAAGGTGGTTGTTGCCGGCCGTTGACTTGACTTCGAAGACACCGTCGCCAAGGGTCAGGATCGAGACATCGAACGTGCCGCCGCCAAGGTCATAGACAAGAACCGTGGCATCGGCTTCCTTGTCGATACCATATGCAAGAGCGCTTGCCGTGGGTTCGTTGATGATACGCAATACTTCAAGACCGGCAATCTGGCCGGCGTCCTTGGTTGCCTGCCGCTGGGCATCGTTGAAATACGCCGGGACGGTGACGACTGCCTTTGTGATCTTCTCTCCAAGGTATGCCTCGGCATCGATCTTGAGTTTCTGCAGGATCATTGCAGAAATTTCCTGCGGGGAGAGGTCCTTGCCATCAATCGATACTTTCCTGGCAGACCCCATATCCCGCTTGATAGACTGGATGGTGCGCTGGGGGTTGGTTACTGCCTGTCGTTTTGCCAGGCTGCCCACAAGGCGTTCGCCCTCTTTTGTGAATGCAACAATGGACGGAGTTGTCCTCGCTCCTTCAGAATTGGGAATAACGATCGGTTTTCCCGCTTCCATGATAGACATACAGGAATTGGTTGTTCCCAGATCGATTCCCAGAACTTTCTCTTTTACCATAATTTTCCTCCAATTAATCCTGTTTTCCTTTTGACACGGCTACTTTTGCGTGCCTGATGATCTTTTCATGCATCTTATACCCGCATGTGACTTCATCGATGACCGTCCCTTCAGGTTTGTCTGAAGGGACATGGGCAATCGCTTCATGTTCCCCGCAATTGAAGGGTTTGTTGAGTGAGTCAATGGGGGTGATCCCGTGACGTTGCAACTGGGTGCTGAACAATTGCCGGATCTGCGTTAAACCTTCGCGAAGATGTGCATCGTCAGACTTCAACGCCCGGTCGAAATTATCCATCACTTCAAGAAGATCCATTGCAAAACGTTCATTTGCCAGGGCAATGATGAATTCCCGCTCCTGTGCCGTGCGGCGCCTGAAATTGTCAAAATCTGCTGCAAGCCGCAGAAGTTGATCGTTAAGATCGGCAAATGCTTTCTTCTGTTCCTCCAGTTCAGAGACAACAACCGGAGCTTCTGCCGGAGAATTTTCTCCAGTAGTGTCTGTCCCGGTTCCCTTCTGTTCCGGATTACGTTCTGCATCGCTCATAAGACATCACAAATCGATGTTCCAATATCTGTTGTATTGTAGTTCTATATAAAATTTGAGTTGTTTGCAGGGTGTTCACCCCCGCATCAGGTCCGATTTACGGATAGGGGTTCAAATCAGCGGCAGATTGAACATTCCCTTTAAATTTTCGCTTAATTATATCCGATCCTGGCTTATATGGTTTATCATAAGGTGTGCACTTTGTATTAATGCCAGAAAATTGTCACTTAAGATAATTCTGGATACCTTTTTCCTCCCGTTCTGCCAACTAGTATCCATGAAGTGGGCACTTCTTTCCGTATGGGACAAGACCGGCATCATCGATCTTGCTAAAGATCTTGCAGGGCAGAATTACAGCATCATGAGTTCCGGGGGGACCGGGAAGGCACTTGCTGATGCGGGCATCAGGTTCACGGAAGTCTCCAGTTACACGGGGTTTCCCGAGATGATGGACGGGCGCGTCAAGACGCTCCACCCAAAAGTCCACGGGGGGTTATTGGGCCGGCGGCAGATCGATGATGCTGTTATGGTAAAGCACGGCATCAACCGTATCGATCTCCTTGTCGTCAACCTCTACCCGTTCGAGAAGATGTCGGCACAGAAGATGGCGCTCGAAGATCTCATCGAGTACATCGATGTCGGTGGCCCGGCCATGATCCGCGCAGCAGCAAAGAATTACAAGGATGTGGCTGTTGTCGTGGATCCTTCGGATTACCCGATGATCACCAATGCCATTGGGAAAAACGGTATCACGGCTGAAGTCCGGCTGATGCTTGCAAAGAAAGCGTTTGCCCGGACTGCCAGCTATGATGCAGCAATCAGCAACCACCTGTACGGGCTCGATTCGTCCTTTGCGGAAACGTTCACGGTCCAGTTCAGCCAGGGCCGGACATTGCGCTATGGCGAGAACCCCCACCAGCAGGCGGCCGTCTATGGCACGCAGGGGATTGCCGGTTCAGAACCCCTCCAGGGCAAACAGATGTCCTACAACAATTACCTGGACGTGAACGCCGGTGTCGGGCTTGTACGGGAATTCGATGAACCGGCTGCGGTCATCGTGAAGCACAACAACCCCTGCGGGGTTGCTACCGGTACTGGCATCTTCGATGCCTATCTCACTGCCCGCGAGGTGGACCCGGTCTCTGCCTACGGATCCGTGGTATCTTTCAACCGCGAGGTGGATCAAAAACTTGCAGAAGAGATCTGCAAGACCTTTGTTGAAGTCCTTGTTGCCCCGTCATTCTCAAAAGATGCGCTCGAAGTCATGAAAAAGAAAGACAATATGCGGGTACTTGTCCTGCCTGAAAAGACGGTATCTGACGAGCTTCGCACCATTGATGGCGGTGTTCTTGTCCAGAGGACTCCTGCATACCAGGAGCACTGGGAAGTTATCACGGATCGCGATCCCACACCGGACGAGATGAAAGCGCTCCAGCTTGCCTGGAAGGTCTGCAAGCACACCAAGAGCAACACTATCATATTTGCCGACCAGAACCGGACGCTCGGTATTGGTGCAGGCCAGATGAGCCGGGTGGACTCGGCAAAGATCGCGATCAGCAAAGCCTGTGCCCCCCTTAAAGGTTCTGCGGTTGCCTCCGATGCGTTCCTGCCGTTCCCGGACACGCTTGAGGTTGCAGCAGAAGCCGGTGCCACGGCTCTTGTGCAACCCGGCGGGTCAATCAGGGACAAGGAAGTTATCGAAGCTGCAAACCGGCTGCACATGGCAATGGTTTTTACGGGCGTACGATACTTCAGGCACTGATTAATACCACTATTTTTCAAATTCAACCCGAATTTTTAGATAAATTTATATTCTGCGAAGTTGTCATAGCTAATTTAAATCGTTTGTGGCTGATGGGGCCATGGATGGTTTCTGAGATTTGATTGTATCCACGTGGTGAAAAGAAGATGGATTTTGGAAACATGATTGGAGACTCCTTTGAGTATGCAAAGGAGGCTGTTGTAGGTAAGTGGAACCAGTGGCTGATGCTCATCATCGCCACCATCCTTCTGGGTATCCCGCTTGCGGGTTATTCGCTGAAGGTACTGAGAGGGGAGAAACCTGCACCTGAAGTTACGGACTGGGGCACGCTCTTCATTGACGGTATCAAGTATATCATTGTGGCATTGATCTATGCTATCCCGATTATCATCGTTATTGCAATTATGATGGTTATTGGATTTGGAGCCGCAATGACCGGTGACCCCACCGCTATCATGGCTGGTGCCGGTATCGCACTTATCGGTATGCTGGTCGCTATTGTCCTTGCATTTATCATTGCACTCTTTGAGATCATTGGCGTTGTCCGCTTTGCCCGTACCGGGAGCATTGGGGAGGCATTCAATTTCAGTGCAATCCTTGCAACCATCGGGAAGATCGGCTGGGGCTCCTACATTATTGCCCTGATTGTCCTCTTCGTTGTTGCAATCATCTATGGGATAATCGTTGCAATTATCCAGATGATACCAATCCTCGGCATCCTCATTTACCTGTGTCTCATTGCACCCTGGACGCTCTTCTGCTCCCGCTACATCTGCCAGATGTATGACAGTGCCGGTGCTTAATCACCATAACACTCAACATTTTTTTATTTCATCAAACCGTTTGGCATTAATTCGTTGGCGATTTTGGACGGACATTATCTGTGTAAATCTTATTTTGTAACTATTCAGTTCGCTCACTAAGCATGTAACGGGATGAAAGGCGCTCCCTGAAATGCGCCAACAAGGGAATCGAGAACCGGCCTCTCATTTTTCCTGACGGTTGAGATATATCCCCGGATTCTGCAGAAAGCGGCAGCCCCCTCTTCGCTTCGGAAGGTACCGGATATTTTCTGTTGGACTTTGGCCATACGGATATCCCGTTCAGCCAGATTATTCGTGAAGGGAATTGAGAAATTGTACATGAACGCCAGGATCTCGTGATGGAAATTCCTGCACCGGTCTATCAGGTTTTTGGCTTTCTACTGTTTCTTCCGCCCGCGATTTTCCTTAGATTCAGGAATATCGGGAGAATGGATCTCTTTCAACCCCGCTTCAAGGATCCGGAAATATCGTGCTTCGAAATCCGCAATCTTCGATAGACCGAGAGAACGCGATTTCACCCGTGCAGCATCCACCTCCTGTTTGATCTCCAGAA
>JBFYKS010000272.1:0-10267 GCA_041305785.1 Methanoregula sp.
GCGGGTGAAGAACCGGCATGCGATCGTGGCCTTCGAGGAGATCTCCCCCCGGATCCGCACCCTCAACGCAACCCGGCGCGACCAGTGGCGGCTGGGTGTGTATACCCTGCCGGAATATTGCGAACAGGTTGCCGAGGCAACCTGTGCGGTGCTCCATGTGAAAAAACCGACCCGGCAGGACACCCTGTTCTGATCCCCTCTGTTTTTGCGATGCATAAATAAACTCTAATATATTGCCATGCCCAAACACTCCCTTATATGAAATATCGTGTTCTTGCCCTCTTCCTGCTGGTGATTGCCGCAGTTGCAATCGCCGGCTGCACGCAGAGTCCGGCACCTGCCCCAATCCAGACCCCGACAGAAACCATGCCTGTCGTCACCGCGGAACCCCAGGTCACCTTCCCGCTGGGCCAGGAGTACCTTCACAAGAAATACTCCTTTACCAGTGAAAAGGACGTTTTCACCGAGCAGTTCCGGGTGACTAGCGACCCGTGGGCGGTTGACTTTGTGGTGATCCCGACGAGTACCGACCCGCAATCCACGTGGTTTGAGGTAACGGTGACCAATATCGATAATGGTCATAGCGACACGTTCGGGTACGGCCGCACCTACCCGCTGGAGAAGCACCAGCAGCACGCGATGTATAACGAGGGGCCGTACAAGTTTGAGCTCAGGGGCAACCGTGTCAGCGTTGATGTCACCATTGCCACCCGGAAACCGTAAAACTGCGAGAGTGACACAACCATGATCGAAGACTGGATTGTTGTTATCGGTGGGGTGGTGGTAGTGATCATCGTCATTGCCATTACCTTAAGGAAACTCCGCGAGGCGGAGCAGAGGAGCCACGAGAGCACCCACAAGCTCAGGGTCTATACCGATCTGCTCAACGCGATAACCGACCTGAACCTTGCCGGGGGCGACCCCTACAAGATGGACATTGCCAAAAAGAACCTCGCGATGACCTTGAACCGCCTGAACCTGATCGGGAGCTCGGGAGTACTGAAGAGTACAAGCGACCTGCTGGATTTCTTAAACGAACACAAGGACAAGGAATACGATACCCTGCGGCTCCACAACATCCTCAACACGCTCGTCATCGAAGCGCGCCGCGATCTCAACCCCTCGCATGCAAGAAAAGTCGAAGAGGCGCATGTCCGGTACCGGTTCTTTGCCCCGCCAAAGAACAAACCGGGGCCATAAGGGCCGGACCCGTTCTTTGGCACAAACTCTTTTTTCCCCGCGCTCCGACATTGGTATGAGTAGGAGTGGCTGTTTTTGGCAACCATGAAAAAAGAGATCGTAATCGGGGTGACGGGCGCAAGCGGGGCAGTCTACGCCCGCCGCCTGCTCGAGGTGCTCTGCAGGGATGCAAAGGTGCATGTCATCATCTCGGATATGGCCGCAAAGATTGCAGCCCACGAAGGCGTCTCGCTCGAGGGCTTCCGGGCAGAGTACCATGCAAACGACAAGCTCTTTGCATCCATTGCCAGCGGTTCGCACAAGTACGACGGCATGGTAGTCATCCCGTGCAGCGCCAAGACACTTGCCGCAATCGCGAACGGGTACGCGGACAACCTGATCACCCGCACGGCGGATGTCTGCTTAAAGGAGCACCGGAAGTGCATCCTTGTCACCCGCGAGATGCCGCTCTCGAAGATTCACCTGAAAAATATGCTTGCTGCCGAGGAGGCGGGTGCCACGATCATGCCCGCAAGCCCCGGGTTCTACCACAAGCCCAAGAAGATCGACGACCTCGTGGACATGGTGGTTGCCCGTGTCCTCGACCACCTCGATATCGAACACAACCTGGTGCAGCGCTGGAGTGGGTACGATGCGTGAATTTATCGAAAAGATGCGGACAGCCGGTCTTGTGGCCGATGTACAGCAGGAGGTATCCCCGGACCTGGAGGCGCCGAAGATGGCTGCCACGACCGACCGGCTCCTCTTCTTCCACAACCTTGCGGGGAACCGGGCCGTGATGAACATGACTGCCACAAGGGCCTCGCTTGCGCTTGCGCTCGGGATGGACGAGGCGGGGATGGTAAAAGCCCTTGCAGACGCGAAGTTTGACGGGAAGGTAATTGAGGCCGGTACTCTTGCAATGGAGAAGCCGGACCTTGCAAAGATCCCCATCATGCGCCACTTTCCCAAAGATGCCGGGAAGTACCTCACCTCGGGGATCGTCTTCTCCCGGTATGATGGTGTGGAGAACGCCTCCATCCACCGGATGCAGGTGCTCGACGATCACCGGGTTGCCGCCCGGCTCGTCGAGGGCCGGCACACCCACGTGATGCTGAAGCGGGCACTTGCGAAAGGGGAGAAGCTGCCCGTTGCCGTAACCATCGGCACACACCCGGCGGTGACATTTGCAAGCTGCACACGGGTGCCGACGGGCATGGAACTCCCGTTTGCCGCTGAACTCATGGGCGGCGAACTGAAGGTGAAGCGATGCAAAAACGGCGTGCTCGTGCCGGATGCCGAGATCGTGCTCGAAGGTTTCATCACGGCAGATCTGGTCGAGGAAGGGCCGTTTGTCGACATCACCGGCACGTATGATCCGGTCCGGATGCAGCACGTCATCGAATTCACCGGCATGTACACGAAACCGGACTTCATCTACCACGGGATCCTGCCGGGCGGCGACGAGCACAAGATGCTGATGGGCGCACCCTACGAGCCGAAGATCTACAAGGCGGTTGCGGGCGTGACCGAGGTGAAGAATGTGGTCCTGACCAAAGGCGGCTGCGGGTATCTCCATGCGGTCGTCCAGATCAGGAAGAGCACGCAGGGCGATGGCAAGAACGCGATCATGGCAGCGTTTGCCGCCCACACCTCGCTCAAGCATGTGGTGGTGGTGGACGAGGACATCGATCCTGGCAATCCGCAGGAAGTGGAGTACGCCATCGCCACCCGGGTCCGTGGCGATCTGGACGTGATGATCATCACCGGCGTCCGTGGCTCCTCGCTCGACCCCTGCCAGTGCGAGGACGGGACGAACGTGAAGATCGGCGTCGATGCAACCATGGTTTCCGGGCGCGAAGCGGACTTTACCCGCGCGACCTGGTGATCCGATGCACCTCGACAGAGACGATGAACGGATCCTTGCCGGCGAGCAGGGCGAGACGAGGCAGAAGATGCTCGAACTCCTTGTTGCGCTCGGGAAGGTTTTTGGGGCTGAACGGCTCGTCCCGATAAAAAGTGCGCAGGTGAGCGGGGCGTCCTACAAGACGATCGGGGAGTACGGTCTCCAGTGGCTCAACACCCTCGATGCAAAAGCGGTTGTCCCCGCGGTACTCAACCCCATCGGCATGCCCCGGGACCGGTGGGACGAGATGGGGGTGAGTAAGGAATTTGCAAAAAAGCAGATGGCCGTTATCGCTGCCTATGCCCGGCTCGGGATTGCGCTTGAATGCACCTGCACGCCGTATTATCTTCGCGAGACCTCGTATGGCGATCACCTTGCATGGTCGGAATCCTCGGCGGTCAGCTATGCCAACTCGGTCATCGGCGCCCGGACGAACCGGGAGGGCGGGCCCGGCGCCCTTGCTGCTGCCCTCATCGGGAAGACGCCCTGCTACGGGTTCCATCTTGCAGCAAACCGGAAACCGCAGGTGGTCATCGCGGTGGACGCCGACACAACCGGCTGGGGGATCGCCAATTACGGGGCGCTCGGGTACCATGCGGGAAAACTGGTGGGCAACCGGATCCCGTACTTCAAAGGCATCCGGCCGGAGCGTGACCAGCTCAAGGCACTCGGGGCGGCGATGGCAGCAACGGGAGCTGTTGCGCTCTACCATGTCGAAAAAGTGACCCCGGAAGCGCAGAAGAACCGGTACGATCTGACCGGAATCGAGGCGATCCCGGTCGAAGGGGCAGAGATCCAGAATCTCTTCAGGGAAGTAAAAGTCGAAGCCGTTGCCCTTGGCTGCCCGCACTGCTCACCCGAAGAGCTGAAAAATATCGCCCTGTTGCTGAACGGGCGGGTTGTCAGAAAACCCCTCTACGTCTTTGCGGCGCAGGGGGTCATCGAGGCCAACCAGGATACCGTCAACGACATCGAGAAGTGCGGTGCCCGGGTCTTTGCCGACACCTGCATGGTGGTCTCTCCCGTCATGGAGGAGTACGCAGGCATCATGGTCAACAGCGGCAAGGCGCTCGCCTACGTGCCGGACATGTGCGGCGCGGTTGCCCGGATAGGGACAACCGAGGAATGCCTAGACGTGGCAACGGAGTAATACAGGGGATCAACCCCGCATCTCCCTTATGACACTCCTTTAAGCAGCACCCGCTCCAGCTCTTCGAGCACCTGCGTCTTTGGCGCCGTGTCGAGGTCAAGGAACCGCCCGGTGTCAAGGATCCGCTCCACGTCCTCCTTATTCATCCGTCCAAACGGGATCTTCTCCCAGAGCCGGGTATCGAAACTGACCCAGGCTACCCCGAGCAGCTGCTCCAGCAGGCGGATATCCGCATCCGGGATGATCTTCCAGTCGGCCCCGAGACTTTCCCGGATCTTCTCTGTCGCCTTCTCCACACCCTTCTCCTTATGGAGCTGGTACATCCTCCTCCCGATATCGGTCTTGGTTATGTCCGGCATCTCTGCCCCCCCTTCTGATTGAGGTATCACCCCTTTTTCCGGGATATACTTTGTGGCTTTTTGGCCGGCCCCGTCGCGGGATCCTGCTGGCAGGTAGATTTATCAGCCGGCACCCGAATAGATCCAAAAAAGCCATATGCCCGATTCCACGAAGGACAACCTGGGGAGACGGCGGTTCCTGCTCCACCGGGACAAGGCTGTCGAGAACGCGCTCGAGCGGATCCGCCGTTCGCCAGCTGCCTTGTGGGAGACCCTGTCTCCTGATGAACGGGCAGGTCTCAAAACTGCCCTCACCGAGATCTGGGACTGCTGCGGACGCGAGCGCTGGGAGCAGTACTGTTTTTCAACCCTCTCCCGGGCCGATATCCTTGCCCTGATAGCCATCGTGGGCGGGATACGGGAGCGTCACGGGCAGATCACGGGAGAGAGAACGGAGATCGAGGCCATCCTGCTCTCCTGCACCCGCGATCCTTCCCGGCAGTGACCCCATTCCCCGGTCAGTTTCCACCCACCGGTATTCCCCATACATTAATATACGCGAACTCCGTTAGGTTGTATCATTGGAGGGTGTGTACGAAATGGTTGGTTGGGAAGTCCCCATTGGAGCTGCCATCGCGTTTGCCGGTGGTGCAATTGGCACAGGCTGGGCCCAGTCGCGGATCGGTGCCGCAGGAGCCGGGGCGATTGCAGAACGCCCGGAGACCGCCGGAACGATCATCATTCTGGAAGCGATTCCGGAGACGCTTGTCATCTTAGGGTTTGTCGTTGCAGCCATGATCCTGCTCATGGTGGAATAACCGGGATGCCGGGTGCACCCGGCCCCCGTCATGAGGCCCGGATGTGCCGGTATTCCAGCATCAGGAGGTGGATCTGACCATGGCCTATGAAGACCTGCTGAATTCGGTTGAAGAGAGCGCGCAGGAGAAAGAGCAGGAGCTCCGGAAGCGAGCTGCGATTGCCATCGGGGGAATAAAGGAGCGGGCAAAAGAGCAGGCAGAAGCAATCCGGCAGGCACAGATCGAAGAAGCGAACCGGTCTGTCACCACCGAGCGCAACAAGATGCTCTACCTGGAAAAAGCAAAGAACAAGGAAGAACTCATCCGGACGCGGGAGGCTGCATTTGAACGGGCCTTTTCTGAAGCCGGCTCGCGGCTGAAAGATCTCCGGGCCGATCCGAAGTACCCGGCAATCTTTGAAAGACTCCTCCGGGAAGCAGCCAGTACCACCGGAGACGATCCCTTCATTGTCCATGTGGACCCAAAGGACGAGGAGCTCTGCAAAAAGACCCTCGGTACCCTGAATCTCCACGGCGAAGTACGGGCTGACCTGGCTACCGCCGGGGGGGTCGTCATCAGCCAGCATGACGATACGGTCACCATCAAAAACACGGTCGAGTCCCGTCTCGAACGGGCAAAAGAGCATAACCGGCATATGATCCATGCGATCCTCTCCGGAGGCTGATCATGGACTACGGGTACATCAATGCACGGATGCGGGGCATGAAGAGCCGGCTCCTCTCCCACCGCGAGCTTGATGACCTGATACAGAAGCCGGACCTCGATTCCCTCATCGCCGATCTCGAGAACTCGCCCTACCGGGAAGAGGTCATCGAGGCGCGGGGACAACTGTTGGGAATCCTCTGCATCGAGTATGCCCTGCGGGAGAACTTTACCCGGACCTTCAGGAAGATCCAGAACTTTGCAAAACAGGAGGAGGCGGAGCAGTACATCATCATCTTCCTGCACCGCTGGGACGTCCAGAACATCAAGACGATCCTGCGCGGGAAGAACATCCATGTGACAAGCGACGAGATCCTCAGCTGCCTGGTGCCCGCCGGGGAGATGGACGAGGTAACCTTGAAGGAGCTCTTAAAGCAGCCGGACCTGCGGGCAGTCATCGACCTGCTCGCCACATGGCGGATCCGGTATGCCCGCCCCCTGACCGACGCATATCCTGAATATCTCAAAACAAAAGATCTTGCCGTCCTCGAATGCGCCCTTGACCGGTATTATTACACCGATGCTCTCGATTCGGTGAAAGCCCCGGGCTACAACAACGGGCTCATCCGGGACTTTCTCCGGCTCGAGATCGATGTCGTGAACCTCAAGACCGTGCTCCGGATGGTCCGGGACCGGGTGGATGCAGAGGATGCGAAGCGTTACCTCATCGGGGGCGGCAGGCAGTTTGACGAGCGGAAACTGGCTGAGCTGCTCACGCTCACCTCAATCGAGGACGTGGTAAAAGCCCTTGCAGCAACCCCGTACCGCTTCCTTGCCGATATCCCCGAACCGGCGCTGAGGACCCAGAAGATCTCGATCATCGAGAAAGAGCTCGAGCGGTTCCTTATCAAGAAGGGGGTGGGGGCGTTCCTTCTCGATCCCTTAAGTGTCGCTTCCGTAATCGGGTACTTCTGGGCAAAGTACAACGAGATCACCAACATCCGGATCATCTCCCGGTGCAAGACCGCAGACGTTTCCCCGGAGCTTCTCAGGGAGGAACTCGTGTATGTATAAGCTTGTCGTGGTGACCGACAGCGACCGGGCCTCGGGGTTCCGGCTCGCGGGCGCGGACGTGGTGGAGGCGGCGACCCACGACGAGGTGAGAAAGGTGATCCCGGAACTGCTGTACCGGGACGACATCGGTATTGTCGCGGTCAATGAGGAGTTCATGCTCTCGCTTGACGAGAAGCTGATGGACCGGATCGAGAAGATGCACCGCCCGCTCATCATCCCCCTCCCTTCCAAGTCAAAGGAAGTGGACCGGAGGACGTATATCGAGCGGCTTTTGCGAAAAGCAATCGGGTATAACATCGTGTTGAAGAGGTGAGGATATGATCACGGGAACAATTCTGAGAATTTCCGGCCCCGTCATCATCGCCCGGGGGATGAAAGGGTCGAAGATGTACGATGTGGTCAAGGTAGGCGACGAAGCCCTGCGGGGAGAGATCATACGGCTCGAGGGCGAGGAGGCGGTCATCCAGGTGTACGAGGACACGACCGGCCTCACCATCGGCGAGCCGGTCGAGAACACGGAGCAGCCCCTCTCGGTTGAGCTCGGTCCCGGGCTCCTCTCCTCCATCTACGATGGTGTCCAGCGCCCCCTGCCGGTCCTTAAGGAGAAGAGCGGGGACTTCATAGCCCGCGGCATCTATGCCCCCGGCCTAGCCCGGGAGAAGAAGTGGGAGTTTACCCCGGTCGCAAAGGCCGGCGACACGGTCATCGGCGGCGACATCCTTGGAACCGTCAAAGAGTTCCACTTCGAGCACCGGATCCTTGTGCCGAACGGCGTTTTTGGGACGGTGACGGAGATCTTCCAAGGCTCGTTCACCGTTGAGGAGCCCGTCTGTACGCTTGACCAGAAGAAGAAGATCCCGATGATGAGGTCATGGCCCGTGCGCATCCCCCGCCCGCATAAGAAGAAGCTCGATCCGGTCCTCCCGCTCATCACCGGACAACGGGTCTTTGACTGCATCTTCCCGGTCACCAAGGGCGGAACCGCCATGATCCCGGGCGGTTTTGGGACGGGAAAGACCGTATCGGAGCAGACCCTTGCCAAGTGGTCCGACACGCAGATCGTGGTCTACATCGGGTGCGGGGAGCGGGGCAACGAGATGACCGATGTGCTTGCCGAGTTCCCCGAGCTCGTGGACCCCCGGACCAACCTGCCCTTAATCGAACGCACGATCCTGATCGCCAACACCTCCAACATGCCGGTTGCCGCCCGGGAGGCGTCGATCTACACCGGCATCACCATCGCCGAGTATTTCCGGGACATGGGGTATGATGTTGCCCTGATGGCGGACTCGACCTCCCGGTGGGGCGAGGCGCTCCGCGAAGTCTCCGGGAGACTTGAGGAGATGCCGGGCGAGGAGGGCTACCCTGCCTACCTTGCAACGAGGCTCTCCGCCTTCTATGAGCGGGCGGGAAGGGTCATCTGCATGGGATCTGAGGAGCGCAATGGTTCGGTCACGGTCGTGGGGGCGGTCTCCCCGCCCGGCGGCGACTTCTCCGAGCCGATCACGCAGAACACGCTCCGCGTGGTCGGAACCTTCTGGGCGCTGGACACGAACCTTGCCTACCGCCGGCACTTCCCGTCGGTGAACTGGATCAAGAGCTACAGCCTCTACCTCGACAGTATCGGGGACTGGTACGTGGAGCACGTTGCCCGGGACTGGCGGGAGCTCCGGGAGAAGGCGATGTACCTGCTCCAGAAGGAAGTCGAGCTGCAGGAGATCGTCCAGCTGGTCGGTCCGGATGCCCTGCCCGAGAGCGAGAAGGCGATCCTCGATGTTACCCGGATGATCCGCGAGGACTTTTTGCAGCAGAGCGCGTACAGCGATTCCGACTCGTTCTGTCCCGTGGAGAAGCAGTACCTGATGCTCAAGGTGATCATGGAGTATTACGAGAGCGTGAACGTTGCCATGGGCCGGGGCGTTGCGCTCCGGCAGGTGCAGGCACTCCCCTTAAAGACCGGTATCGGGCGGATGAAGGAAGTGCAGGACACAAAAGAGCTCCAGGCACTGATCGATGATATCGGCAAGCAGCTGCGGGCGCTGGAGGTGGAGCGATGAAGCAGGTGCCGCTTGTGACCCGGGAGTACCGGACCATCGATTACGTCTCGGGCCCTCTCATCTTTGTGAGTAACGTGAAAGGTGCCTCCTACGGGGAGATCGTGAAGATCCGGCTTTATGATGGCGAGGAGCGGACCGGCCAGGTGCTGGACATCTCGGACGAGCACGCGGTCATCCAGGTGTACGAGGGGACAAGAGGGATCGACACTGACGTGACCACGGTCCGGTTCCTGGGCGAGCCTGCCCGGATCAATGTCTCGCTCGATATGCTGGGCCGGGTGTTTACGGGGGTCGGGAAGGCCCGGGACGGAAGGCCGGATATCATTCCCGAGGCGGTGCTGGACATCGCGGGTATGCCCATCAACCCGACTGCCCGCGACAAGCCGGCGGATTTCATCCAGACCGGGATGTCTGCCATCGACGGACTCGATACGCTTGTCCGGGGCCAGAAACTGCCGATCTTCTCCGGAGCCGGCCTGCCCGCAAGCAAGCTTGCCGCCCAGATCGCACGGCAGGCGAAAGTGCTTGGCGAAGGCGAGCAGTTCGCGGTGGTCTTTGTGGCGATGGGCATCACCCACAAGGAGGCCTCGTTCTTCATGCAGGACTTCGAACGAACGGGTGCGCTTGACCGGGTGGTCTTCTTCATGAACCTTGCTGACGACCCGACGGTCGAGCGGCTGGCTGCTCCCCGGTGCGGCCTCACGGTTGCCGAGTTCCTTGCGTTCACCCATAACCTTCATGTGCTCGTGATCTTAACGGACATGATCAACTACTGCGAGGCGCTGCGCGAGATCTCGACCGCCCGCGAAGAGGTGCCGGGCCGTCGCGGGTATCCCGGCTACATGTACACCGATCTCTCGACCATCTACGAGCGGGCGGGAAGGCTCAAAGGCAGGAAGGGATCCATCACCCAGATCCCGATCCTGACGATGCCTGACGATGACATCACCCACCCGGTCCCCGATCTCACGGGCTACATCACCGAGGGGCAGATCGTCCTCTCCCGCGATCTCTTCCGGCGGGGCTCAGACCCGCCGGTGGATGCCCTGCCCTGCCTCTCCCGGCTCATGAACCTCGGGATCGGCGAGGGCAAGACCCGGGAG
>JBFYKS010000273.1:0-11040 GCA_041305785.1 Methanoregula sp.
TAAACGGCTGGATCCGTAAAGGCTGATCCCCGCGACGGTAAAAACGTACGGGGTGTCGTTCCCACTCCGCACGGGAATTTGCAAAATTTTCTGCTCTGTAGAAACAGGCATGAACAATATCAGCTCACACCCGAATGATGAAAATCAGGAGTATTGGACAAAGGGATGCTCCCCCGCCGCGAGGCGCCCCTCACGGGGCACGGCGGGGCAGATTGCCGTATCAGGAATGCCGCTCATTGAAGCCGCCGCGGGGCGCCCTTCGGGGCGGCGGCCGTTCATCGCAAGCGGGGGTTTGGGGGCAGTTTGCCCCCATCATCTTTTTTTTGTGATTTTCATGGGAAACAGACATGATGCCGAAGGGCTACACGCATATAAAATGAAAATGTCCGGGGCATTTTCATATTAAATTCTGACTACCCATCTGGATTCGATTGCGATGGAGCCACGGGCGCCCGGTGTCTCGGCAACCCTCGCCTTTGTGGAGCATGAACGAGGTAGAGAATTTTATGAGTGAAAATAGCAAAAAAGCGGGATCACGGGGGACCGCCCCCGCACGCTGCCTCCTCCTCTCTTGGGAGAGAGGGGGTCACTTTCACAAATTCCACTGAAGCGTTTCTAAAAAGAATTTCTCCAGAGCCCATTTTTCCACATCAACTGCCCGGTACGCCATTCACCCGCCCAAACCTGCCGTGGCCGGTTTACGGTACGGGAGACGGGGGCTGGGGGGTATCCATCTCCCGCAGGGACTTGAATAAGAAGAACCCGACAACCCCGAACGTGACAAGCGGCGAGACAAAGACCGGGATGTGGAACCCGAAACTGTCGATGATCATGATGATGCCAAGGAACAGGATGGAGTACATGGCCCCGTTTTTGAGGTACCGGTAATTTTTGATCCGGTCAACGTTACGGATGGTCAGTTCCCGCACCACAAACGCCCCGATCCCGTTCCCGATGAGGATTAAGGGGACTGCCATCGTGAACGCAAACGCCCCGATTACCCCGTCGATAGAGAAGGTGGCATCGATCACTTCAAGATAGAAGATCTTGCTCATGTCCGACATGCCATCCGATTTGAGCATCCGGTGTTCTGCAAGCTCGGCGTTCTGCCGGAACCCGTGCACGATGAAGAACGCAGTCGATCCTACCACCGCCCCAAAAGCCATGAGCGGGCTTTTGCCCAGTGCAAGCCAGACGATTCCCGCAAGCAGGATGGAGACGATGGCAAAGAACCAGACCCCTTTTGTTGCAAAGAACCGCTCGCCCTTCAGGCCGAAGTTCTTGTCCTCCAGAAACAGCCAGTGGCAGAAGAGGAAGAGGAGAAATGTCCCGCCACCGATGAGCAGCATGGGGGCCGACTGCTCGATGGCTGCAATCACGACCGGGTCGCTTGAGAAGGTGGCGGTCAGTGCCCCGACCGGCCCGAGCGCCGGCGTGGAGAGCCAGACGATAAGCCAGGGGAGGAGGCCCCGGACGGCAAAGACGGCAATGAGGAGGCCCCAGATGAGGAACCAGCGTTTTGCCCGCTCGCTCATCGTGGAGAGGACTTCGGCATTGATGATGGCGTTGTCGATGCTCGTTATCGTCTCGAAGAGGACGAGACCCGCGATGATGAGGGTGATTGCGAGGAGATCCATGGATGCTGATCACCATGGGTGCTGGTTGACGATAAAGATATCAAGGGACGGTCATTTTGGATCGCCATACGTATCATCCGTTACGTAACAGAACGGATCTTCTGCAAAGAAATCCCCGCCCGCAGCATGTGCCCGGACCCGGCACCCGCCACCACACAGGTTCCGGTAAACGCACGCCCCGCACCGGCCCAAAAACGCTGCATCCTTCCGGCGGAACAACGCAAGCGCCGGATTCTCCTCATCAGCCCAGAGGGTACTGAAGGGACGGTTCCGGACATTCCCCCCATGAAATTCCGGCAAGCGGGCGAACTGGCAGGGCCAGACGTTCCCCTTCGCATCGATGTTTGCCACCCGGGTGCCGGCGCTGCACCCGCCCCCAAGCGATGCAAGCAGGTTCCGGGCAGCGGGCAGGTCATCCGAACCGTCCGCCTCCATTGCGGCGAGCAGGTGGACGCAGTCCTGCGGGGCGTCGACGGTCAGAAACTCCATTGCACCTGCATCGGTCTCCTTTGCCTTCCGGTACAGGAGGGACAAGGCTTCGACAACCTCACGGCGATCCAGCTGGAGCCGTGCATAGGACTCGTTTCCCCGTCCTGACGGCACGAGCCAGTACAGGCAGAAACGCGAGGCGCCAAGCGCAAGGGAACGATCGATGAGCGCTTCCAGCTCGGGTGCGTTCTCTTTTGTCAGCGTCACCCGCACCCCGCACCGGAGCCCGGCATCTTTGCATGCGGCAAATGCAGCAATGGTCCGTTCGAATGCCCCTGCATGGTTGCGGAACCGGTCATGGGTTCCTGCGGTTGCACCGTCAAGCGAGATCCCGGCGTACTCGATTCCGGATCCTTTGATCCTCCGCGCAATCTCCGGCGTGATGAGCGTCCCGTTGGTGCTGAGCGCAATCCTGATACCCCGGTCCCGTGCATGGCCGGCGAGATCGAAGAGATCCTCCCGCATCAGGGGTTCGCCACCCGTGAAAAGAATGAGCGGGACGCCCATATCCGCAAGGTCATCGATGACCCCCAGCGCTTCCGTTGTGGAGAGTTCCCCCCCGGTTGTCCGCCCGGGCCCTGACCGGTTGTAGCAGTGGGTGCAGGCAAGATTGCACCGGTCGGTCACATTCCAGAAGATCACCGGCCGGTACATCCCGGTGAATGCCAAAAAGGAACTGGGTCGATCCGCCAAAGGCTTATGCCGGTGCTTCATCACGCTGCTGACCGTGCCCCTGCCGTGCAGGCACTGGGTGATCCGGTTCATGAACCTCCCCCGTTCTCCCCCATCCGCACATTCGGGACACGCTTGAACTCGCGGGTGCTGAAGAGGAGGGTATAATCCGGGCAGCCAATTGCCCGGGCAATCGTCTCAACCTCGTGCTCCACAGCATCCCTGCTGTACCCGTGGTGCACGGTATAATGGGTGTACTCCCACCGCCCGGGGACCGGCTCGCGTTCATAACAGTGGGTCACGGAAGGAAACGCCGCCAGCCGGGCCCCCGTGTCGCCATTACCGGAATCCCCGGGCTTCCAGGCGACAAGGGCGTTTGCCACAATTCCCACCTTCCTCTGGTCGATCCGGGCACGGAACTTCCGGATGATGCCGGCTTCCTTAAGCCGGCGGACCCGGGCGATGACCTCGCCTGCAGGAATCCCGAGTCGCTCCCCGACCGCCGCAAAGGGTTCGGCAACAGACGGGAGCCCTTCTTCGAGTGCCGCGAGGAGGAGCGTATCGGTCGCGTCCATCACGCACCACTCCCCGGTTGCGGCACAAACCGGAACCGCACATCGATCTTCACCCTGCGGACCGTGGGGAGATCGAGGACGTCGGCAGGTGCAACCCCGGCTGCTGCAAGGATCCGTGCAAGGATGCCGTCCACCGCAGCACGATCCTTTGCCGTTATCGTGAACCAGATCGCATAATCCCCTTCCCGCCGGAAGTTGTGCGAGACTTCCGGGTACGCGCTGATGATTCCGGCAACCTCATCGATCCGGTCCTCCGTAACGCGGAGGGCTATGAGCGTTGCGGCATGGAGGCCGAGGGGGCGCGATTCGATCACCGGTGAGATGCCGCGTATGATGCCGGCACCTGACAAGGCGTGGAGCCGGCCGATGACCTCGTCTTCCGTAACACCCAGCCGCTGTGCAATGCCCTGCCACGGGCGGGGGACGAGCGGGATGTCGTCCTGGAGCACTTCAAGAAGAGCAAGATCGGCTGGATCCGTACTACCGTCCGGGTTCATACCGCACCTCCCGGCACGTACGGGCACCACGGGTCCTCTCCAAAGATATCCCCGGCTGCCGTATCCGGCCGCTCGAGGCCGTCGCACCACCGGGGGCTCACCAGGTCCGGCCCGCGGTACGCCCGGGCCCGGCACCCCCCGCAGACATCCCGGTAGTCGCACCGTCCGCACTTTCCCGTGAGCCGGGCAGGGTCGCGGAGCGCAGCAAGGACGGGCGATGACGTCCAGATCTCATCAAACGGCATCTCCCGCACATTACCCACCCGCACCGGCAGGTACGGGCAGGGCGTGACATCGCCGTTGGCATAGATCCGGCAGTACGTGATGCCGGCAATACAGCCCCGGCCCCAGGCCGGGTTGCTGATCCCGGCCTCATCAGCGATCCGCCGGAACTGGGGGGCACAGGTGGGCCGGAGGTTCACATCGCCGTCCCGGTGCAAAAGGAGCACCTGGCGGATCACCGCCTCGTACTTGTGGGGCGGGAGGGGAGACGATCCGGCTGCACGGCCGGTCGGGACCGGGAAGAATACCTGGAAATCGCGTACGCCCCGATCCTTCCCGAGCGCCACAACGCCTTCGATCTCTTCCAGGGATGGCCGAACAGCGGTCATGTTGATCTGGACACCGATCCCCGCCTCCCGGCAGTGATCCACAGCCTGCACAGCCCGCTCCCATGACCCGGGCATGCCCCGCAGGGCATCGTGCACCTCCTTGTCAGCCGAGTCGATGCTGATGGCTGCTGCACGGATACCGGCTTCAAAGAGCAGCCCCGCCATCGTCCGGTCGAGCAGGTACCCGCTCGTCCCGATCACCATCCGCAACCCCTTTTCCGTGCCGTACCGGGCGATATCGCACAGGTCATCCCGTGCCAGCGGCTCGCCCCCCGAGAGGACGACAATGGGCGTGCCGGTCCGGCGGATCTGGTCGATGACAGAGAATGCCTCCTGCGTGGAGAGGACGTCTTCTCCCTCGCGCTCACCGGCATCAACATAGCAGTGCGAACAGTGCAGCGGGCACTTTAAGGTGATGTTCCACGAGATGATCCGTGGCGGTCTGTTGGGGGCATCGTGCGGCAATGGGGGGATCTCACCACTCTCACTATGAACCGTGGATAAAAAAACCATCGGATCCGATCATGGGGAGGATGCCGGTGCTGTCGATGAGATCAAAAAAAGGGCAGGCAGGATCCGGTCGTTCATGCCGGGGCTGCAGCATCTTCAAACAGGTATTTCCAGACAAGGGCCGCGATCACGGCACCGATGATCGGGGCAATGATGAACATCCAGAGCTGGCCAAGTGCCGTGCCCCCGACAATGAGGGCGGGGCCCAGGCTCCGGGCCGGGTTGACCGAGGTGCCGGTGATCATGATACCCACAATATGGATGAGGGTGAGCGAGAGACCGATCGCGATCCCGGCAAACCCGGCAGGTGCCGCCCTGCTCGTTGCCCCGAAGATGACGATCAGGAAGACGAAGGTCAGCACGACCTCGGCGATAAAACCAGCCATCATCGAGTACCCGCCAGGCGAGGCCGCCCCGTACCCGTTCTGGCCAAGGCCTTCGACGGC
Organism: Methanoregula sp.; assembly: GCA_041305785.1. Classification (GTDB taxonomy): domain Archaea; phylum Halobacteriota; class Methanomicrobia; order Methanomicrobiales; family Methanospirillaceae; genus Methanoregula. The sequence continues at coordinate 5,438 of JBFYKS010000273.1, forward strand.
GATGTTGTAGGCCGGGACACCGGATGCAACAACGAACAGGAGTGCCGCCGCAATGATGGCACCGATACACTGGACAATGATGTAGATCAGGGCATCCTTTGAGGGAATCTTTCCGTTGACAAACATGGCAACCGTGATGGCCGGGTTGATATGGCAGCCGGAGACCGGGCCGATGGCATAGACCATCACGAGCACGGCAAGGCCGAACGCAAATGCAATACCGAGGACGCCAAGGGACTTGCCCGCAATGACCGCAGCGCCGCAGCCAAAGAAGACAAGGACGAACGTCCCGAGGAGTTCTGCCAGATACTTCTGAGTGTCACTCATGGTATAAACCTCGAAGTACGATTGATCGACAACCGTTTATTGCTTTTCTTCCGTTACAGATGACAGGTATGTCGGTCATTTTTGTGTGATGGCATGACCACCCGTGTTTTTTTACCCCCTGCGCCAACCATATGATTGCACAAAAACTGAAGAGCACCGTCAATGAAGGTCTACTTGTCCGAAGGCCACGAATATTCAAAGGAGCATATCAGCCGGATAGCAGGCCGGCTGCAAACGGCCCGGACAAAAGGAGAACTCCTCCGGCTGCTTACCGGCGAGATCTGCCAGTACACCCTCTTCGACCTCCAGATCATCGGCGGCCGGCTCAACAGCGAGATCGAACTGCTCCCGTCCCCCTACCGCGAGGCAGTCCGGCCCTTCTTCCGGTCCCAGCTCTTCGACCGGCACCACCAGTTGCTCGCAATGGACCGGGCACCGGCCCACGGGCACCTCATGAACGAGCCCCTCCGTGACCGAGAACTCGTGGCCAAGTACTGGGAGATGGTGCCGGAGGGTTGCTTTGCCTGGGACGATTCTGGCGAGCGAAACCCGTACTTCCGGAATCCCAAGAACCGGCTCTTCTACTACCTCATCGCGGCGTTTACCATGTTCGTCCTCGACGAGCCGGGCCATCCGGTGGGAATGCCGTTTCCCGGCGGGTTCACCGTGGAGAAGCGGAGCAGCGACTATTACTGCCTGATCCGGGACAAGGAAAAAGAACTCCCCTATTCGATCTGTAACTTCTGCCCGGCAAAACAGACGGATGAGCCGGTCCGGGCCGCGCCCGGAAAGCGGTGATTCGTCACGGCACCCACCCCTGCCACAAGGCTAAGGTTAATGCTACCATAACGTGTAGTCTCCACTACGGGCAACAGCCCAAAAAGTCTCCTGCGCGAGGGGGCAATACGAGGTGGAAATCGTATGGAGAAGAAGAAACTCACGACCGCTGCCGGGGCGCCGGTTCCCGACAACGACAATGCCATAACGGCGGGGCCCCGCGGCCCCATGCTGCTGCAGGATGTCTGGTACCTGGAAAAACTTGCGCACTTTGACCGCGAAGTTATCCCCGAGCGCCGCATGCATGCCAAGGGTTCGGGTGCATTCGGCACGTTTACCGTAACGGGCGATATCACCAAGTACACGCGGGCGAAGATCTTCGAGAAGATCGGCAAGAAGACCGAGTGCTTCCTCCGGTTCTCGACCGTTGCCGGCGAACGCGGGGCAGCCGATGCCGAGCGCGACATCCGCGGTTTTGCCATGAAGTTCTATACCGAGGAGGGCAACTGGGACCTTGTCGGCAATAACACTCCCGTTTTCTTCATCCGCGACCCGCACAAGTTCCCGGACCTCAACCGTGCCGTCAAGCGCGACCCCCGCACCAACCTCCGGGATGCGAAGAACAACTGGGACTACTGGACCTCGCTTCCCGAGGCACTCCACCAGGTGACCATCGTGATGAGCGACCGGGGTATCCCGTACTCCTACCGGCACATGCACGGTTTTGGAAGCCACACGTTTTGCATGATCAATAAAAAGAACGAGCGGGTCTGGGTCAAGTTCCACTTAAAGACCCAGCAGGGGATTAAGAACATCACGGACGAGGAGGCGGAGGCGGTTGTAGCAAAAGACCGCGAGAGCAACCAGCGGGACCTGTACGAGGCGATCGAGCGGGGCGACTTCCCGAAGTGGAAGATGTACATCCAGGTGATGACCGAAGAGCAGGCAAAGAAGATGCCCTACAACCCCTTCGACCTGACAAAAGTCTGGTACCACAAGGAGTTCCCGCTCATCGAGGCTGGCGTCCTTGAACTCAACCGGAACCCCGACAACTACTTCCAGGACGTGGAGCAGGCCGCGTTCAACCCTGCGGCGGTTGTCCCGGGCATCGGGTTCTCGCCCGACAAGATGCTCCAGGGACGGCTCTTCTCCTACGGTGACGCCCACCGCTACCGGCTCGGCGTCAACCACCACCAGATCCCGGTCAACCGGGCAAAGAACGCCAGGGTGCACGCCTCCCACCGTGACGGCCAGATGCGGGTGGACGGCAACCACGGGTCCACCATCGGTTACTCGCCCAACAGTTACGGGGAATGGGAAGCCCAGCCCGGGTATGCCGAACCCCCGCTGGAGATCTCGGGCGCGGCAAAGGCATGGAACGCCCGCGAGGACGATTCCGATTACTTCACCCAGCCCGGCAAACTCTTCCGGCTCATGAGTCCTGCCCAGCAGAAGGTGCTCTGTGAGAATACCGCCCGGGCCATGGGCGACGCCCCCGAGTTCATCAAGATCCGGCACATCGGGAACTGCAAAAAAGCCGACCCGGCGTACGGGAAAGGGGTAGCAGACGCGCTGAAAATCCCCCTTGACAAGGTTGCCTGAAGGGGATCTGCTCCTTTTTTTTATAAAAAATGGGTATTCTTCCGCAAGGACGGGTCAGTCCAGCGGGATCGTCTCGAGCTGGGATACGAGTTCCCAGATCCGCGTGCGCGCGTGGATGGGCATATTGGGGTCGTTTGAGATCTCGTCGATCTTGGAGATAGCTTCTGCGGCCCGGAGTCCCATTGCCTTGGAATTGTTCGTGAGCAGCGTTTTTGTCTCTTCGGCTACACGCCGGATATTCCGGGGTATCGAACCGTCTTCCTGGATGTGCTGCAGCATCAGGATACAGTTTTCCATAGTTTTTTCAGGGCCGGGCATGATTCCACCTACCTGTGTACCTGTAGTTAATATGCGGAACCGGCATATATAGGTTGAATATCAGAGTCGACGGTGATTTAGAAGATGACTTCACGAAAGGAAGAGGAGATCATGGCAGAATACCTCTTAAAAGGGGGTAAGATGCTTGAGAAGTCCTGCAAGACCTGCGGCTGCCCGCTCTTTGAGGTCAAGGGCAAGACGCTCTGTGTGGTCTGTGCCGAGAACGCGATTGCCCGTAAGGACGCGCCCGCAGCAACCACTGCCGCAATGCAGCAGCCTGCACACCATGAACCTGTCCACGGTAACGGTGAGACGTGCACCTGTGGGCAGGAGCATGATGACGAACCATGTACCTGTGACGAGAGCGGCCTCACCGAGGAACTTGCGTTCACGATCCATTCCCTGTGCCTGCGTATCCAGAACGAGAAGGATCCCAATCACGTGCTCACGCTGATGGAAGCCGTGAAGGAAGGGACCGACGCGCTCGAGACGCTGTGCAAACTGTAATCCTTATCCCTTTTTTTTTCCCTGAAATCTGTAGCCGACCTGCAAGCATTTAACCGATTATCCGCGATCCTGATCCATGCATCCGGGCGAACACGTCCATATCATCAGCGCGGGGGAGAAGATCCACACGGCATTCCCGGCAATCCTCCGTTCCCTCCCGACCATCACCCGAACGTACGTGATTGCGGACGGGGATACCTACAGTTCAACACACGACCCGCTCATCGATGCGCAGCGGGCGGCGACCCGCAGGGCTGTCGAGGCGGTAAAGGAGATCTCCGCATCGCTCTCCATCCCCTTTGCCCGCGAGACGGTCTTTTGCCCGGTCCTTTCGTCCGCCCGCACGGTGCTTGCGAAGATCCGGCGCGAGAACAAACGGGCCCGCATCACGTTCGATCTCTCGGGAGGTCCGCGGGATCTCTGTATGGCACTCTTCGCGCTTGCCCCGTGGCTTGGCGGCGATGTCTGGAGCTCGTTTGACGGCAGGATGCCACAGCAGGTCCCGGTGCCGGACCGGGATATCCAGAGAATGCTGGTGAACGTGAATTACCAGACGATCCTTGCGGTGCTCCTGCGGAACCGGCCGGTTCCCGCCGGCCCGGAGGTCCCGTTCGTTCCCCGGCAGTATTTATTCAAACAGGTCTGGCCGTACTACATCCGCCAGCGTGCCAAAAAACCGGGTGAGGGCGCCCCGGTTGTTACCGGCAAACGCGGGCTAAAACCGGCAAACAACCTGTCGCAGGCAACGTTTTCATGGTTCATGGCGACCCTGACCGGTGCCGGGCTTGCCGAGGAGGTACGGGACCGGCGGAGCCGGCGGGAGACGGCGTACCGGATCACGGCAGATGGGGAGATGACATTCCGGTTCTTTGCTGACCCGGCCACAAATTCGATCGTGAAGATGATGCTGGACGGGTCGTGATCCCGGTTCGATCTAGGGGTTTTTTTAAGACCCCCCCTCCCTTCTTTGATTAATCGCGAAAAAATGGTGTAAGTTCCCTTCCCGACTACCGGGTAAGTACTTGATTTATCAAGAGCGTACTTTACAACTTTTTCTCATCTCCGGCGTGGGCGTTCCTGCTGATCAATCGGATCGCGATTGGAAAATTCCGGGCAGGGGGGCGAGGGGTCGATTGAAAATTTTTTCCGGAGGGGATGGGGGTTTGCGGGTGACCTCCGCGTAAATGGGAATGCAAATTTTTTCTCATGCATGGGAAAATGCTGTGGAGTTGCGAGCCCTCCCACCCCCTTCGGGGGTCGCTCGGGGGGCTCGTCGCCCCCTCGCTGGGCAAAATTACCGGTTTTGGGATTTGTACGGTGATTGAGGCCGCCGCGGGGCGCCCTTCGGGGCGGCGGCTGGGTATCGTGGGTTAGAATTAGAAATCATTGTCCAGAATCACGATTGGATATCAAATAATAAATACGAGGATTTGTCCTTATTCTTTTATATGACAAACGACTTCACAGAATCCGATAAGAACAAAATGCTTCTTTGGAGCGATCGGCACTGTTGCCTTTGTGGAAAAGCCTGTGGAATCGATATTGAAATTGCCCATATTCAAGATAAGTCAACTGGAGGAAATAACAAATTAGACAATGGGATTCCATTATGCTATGATTGTCATAGTCGTGTAGGTCATTATAGAAATGAGCACCCCCGAGGACAAAAGATTAAGCCTAGGGAACTAAAAACTCGACGCGAACAAATCTATGAACAATACACACGACATCTAATTCCTCCAATAGATTATCGAATTGCACAACAATCAAACAATCCAGCAGAACTACCAAATCCAAGATTTATTGTTACTCATCTTGGGGACTCATTACCCGTTCAAGTGTTATTCAAAATTGAACTTTTTTCTGAAGGAATCTCCCTTGGTTTTGCTGAAACTGAAAATGGGTTATATTCTGGAAAGAATTTTTGGAATCTAAATCCCCGACTTCAGATAAATGGATGGTTTCCAATTCCAAAATGGGGTACTGATGTTGATGGAACAAATAGAATTGCTGCAACTGTACATGCGACAATTCGTGATCAATTTCAAAGAGACCACACATTACTACCAATA
>JBFYKS010000274.1:0-5857 GCA_041305785.1 Methanoregula sp.
CCGGTTTGCTGCGGTTATCTGAATAAAAAAAATTAAACCTGTTCCCTCACAGCAAGCCCGTTCTCGCGGGCAATTTCCACAAATGCGCCCGCAAGGTGCTCAGCCTGCTTCCGGGTTGCGCCGTAGGTGTTGAACTTCCAGACTTTGGTTGCGCCGGGAATGATCCCCGTGATGCCCCGTTCTTCAAGCGCGCTCTGGAGATAGTACCCGCGTTTCTTGTGCGTCTCTGCCACCTTGTCAAACGACCCGATGGTATTGATCCGGGTCATCGTGTGCTTCCGCGGGTACTCGGACTGGCACGTTGTGCCCTCTATCGAGAGGAGGGCGTCCATCACGATCTGGTGGTTTGCAAGCTCCCGGTCGAAGTGTTTTGTCCGCTCCTTCACGTGCGGGAACGAGGCCATCATGCCCACAAGCGTCACGCCCATCAGTGTGCATCCCATCATCTCCGGCTCCTTGATCCCGAACTTCCGCTTTGTCACGTCGCCTTCGATGGCCGTTGTCCGGAATACCTCGTTCTCCCGTTCGGCCGTTGATGCAAGGATGCCGGACGGCGCCGGGGCGGCCATGCTCTTGTGGCCGGAGCCGACCACGAAGTCAACACCGAGAGCCTTGCCGTCAACCGGCAGGACACCCACCGTGTATGCGCCGTTGCAGACCACCGGGATGTCGTACTGGTGTGCCACCTTTGCGATTCCTGCAACATCGTGGACATTGCCGTACTGGTAATCGACATGGTCGATGAAGGCAAGGACGGGCACCCTGCCAGACTCCTGTTTGACCTCCTCGATCTTTGCTGCAACCGCATCGGGCGTGACCCGCTTGTCATCCCCGACCGGGACCTCGCGGGCAACCCCCCCGGCCCCTTCCACGGCCATGAACTCGGTGTAGTGCGAGAGCGCGGTCAAAAGAACAGGATCGCCCTTGTTCACGTACGTGCCGGCAACCGCCTGGAACCCCCGCCGGGCACCGGGCACGGTCCGGACTGCGTCCATGTTCAGCCACTTCGCCACGTCCTTGTGGAACTCGGCGATGGGGGGCTTTGTAATATAATCGAGCCGGTTGGGCTTGCGGCAGTTGTCGCAGACCGAGTACCCGTCGCCATACGCGATCACGGCCTTCATTGCGTCACCCGTAAGCCGGCCGGCGGCCTGGATCGGGTCGATGTTGATGAAGAGCTCGTCAACCTGCCGGGCCTCGATGCCCTGCCCGCATCTCATTTCAGCATCTCCTGCTTCAACGACCCCACCTGCCGCTCGAGGTTTTCGAGGAGGCGTTCTGCCTGTACCTTCTGCTTCTCATCAAACTCGTGCGCCGGTGCCGTCTCGCGGAGGAGGACGCGGAGGTCCGTGAGCGTATAGATCGCCTGGAAGGTCATGTCGACTGCCCGTTTTGACACTTGTTCACCTGCTGGTAGTATAGGTGCCGGAAGAAAAAAAGTACCAGTATTCATTTTCCCGCTAAGCACACAGACAATTTAAACAGGTAACAAAGTTTCATGCCCTTTATTTGCGCAGGGCCAAAATACCATTAAGCCGGTGAAACATGAAACCAGCACTCAGCCAGTTCAAAAAAGAGATCCGGCATTTCTTCCAAATATCGGCCCTCAACCTCGTCTTTGCAGCTATTGCCCTCGCGTTTGGTGTGCAGTACATGGTGACTGCCATCTCCGGGCATGACATGGATCCGGCAACCGCGGGCCTCCGGATAGTTACCGGGGCGATCGCCATGATCTGCTTTGGTCTCGGTATCGGGTGGATCCTCTCAACCATCAGGATCTTTGAAGGCGTAGAATCGATCAAAGCCGAACTCGATTCGGCAGGAGAAGAGATCACCGACCATCGCATCACCTGCCTGATCGTGCGGATGCTCGCCCATTACCGGGACAACCGCAAGACCATCGCCACCATGATCCTTGTCTGCACCTTGGGAGGCGCCTGCTTCTTTTTCCTTGGGATTGCAGCCAGCCTGGAAGCATTTTCCCTGTCATCCAACGGCATCGCGTTTACGCTGAACAGTTACCGGGTTATTCCGGCTCTGCTCCTCACGCTCGGGATTGCCCTTGCAAGCCTCCTCTCATCGTATTACTTCTCGCAATTTGCAAAAGACTGGGACCGGCGTATCCGCGAGATTGACGAATCGGAATGTGCCTTAAAAAAGACGCTGGGGCTGGATGACCAATGAGCGGACGGCGGACGGTTTACGAGATCTACTGGGAGATCCTGATCTATTGCAAATCCCCGCGATCGCTCACGGCCATTATCAACCGCTGCGACCTCAATTCCAAGACCGGGCAGGAATATATCGGATTTTTGACCGGGAAAGGGTACCTCTCCGCGGAAACGGAGGAGGGGAAGACCCGGTACGTCTCCACACCGGCAGCAGGGGAGTACATCGCGCTCTTCTCCTCGCTGTACCAGAACCTGTTCGACAGCCAGCCGGGATTCCGGCTGTGATCTTTCCCCTTGTGAAACTGCCTAAAAAAAACGGGTTGAATCCGGAGACCCTGCATGGACCACAAGGGGTTGCACGGGCGTGCATCCCCGGGTTCATCATTGCTCTGGTGGATGACAGGACAAAAATTATCCTGCCAGTCGGGGGATACGACACTCATGCCCCTCCCGCGGGGCGTTCTTTTTGTTTTTTTTGCGTCCGCAGTAAAGGAGGTTTTTTCCGTGTCAGCCCCTTCTCCATGTTTTTGGGAGGGGCAGGTGTTTACCCGCACTGATGGATAAAGAGCCAGATGATCTCTCTAAAAAAATCAAAAAAATGGTTATCCCCTGCGCACCAGCACCGCGAGGAGCCCGGCAAGGCCTGCAGCACAGATGATGGAGAGCGGGGAGAGGGGCGACTGGGTTGCCGTGGGCCACGGTGTGGGTTCCGTGGTGGGAACCTTCATTGTCGTAACGATTGGAGCAGTGGTGATCGGAACGGAGATTGGCGTCTCGGTTGCCGGGGCAAAGACCGTGAAGGTCACCTTGCCGATATATCCCTTGGTGTCACTGAAGTCCACGTCATAGGATCCGGCGCTTGTCACGACAACTTTTTTGGTAAACGATCCTGAATTGTCGCGGATATTGTTGGTGGAGGGAATGTACTGGGGGCCAAAGATCCTGCCGTCAGGGCCACGGACCTCGATCTGCACCCCGCTTGCGCCGAGTTTTGCAATCGTTCCCTCGATCCGGAGCGCGTCTGCCAGGTTCTGGGTCATGGGCGAGGTTATCTCGATCTCGCCACTCCGGTCAATGAGGGTCACCATTTGCAGGGTCGTGGAATCCGAGCTGATACGGGGCTCATCCGCACCAACGAATTCAACCTCAACCTTGTAGGTTCCCCCGGGAAGTCCCTGGGTATCGAAGAGCTTGTACTGGGTAGCCTTACTCTCCTGGATCGTCACCGGCTGCTTACTGATCAGGGTGGCGGTATACTGCGACTGGTAAAACGCAAGGTTAAACGTTGTGCCGGCCGGGAAGTTACTGTCAATCGAGCATTTCAGGGGGATACCCACCTGGATCTCGCTGGGTTTCTCATTTGAGGCCTTATCAGAGGGGCAGGTGAGGTAGAGCTGGTATGCCGATGCCGAACCGGCAATACAGAGCAGGCAGAGTGCGAGCAGAAGGATCCGTTTCATACCAACAAAATCGCAGGGCGTTAATAAAATGTTTCCTTTCGTGTGCAAAAAAAGGGGTATGCGGGTATTCAGCACAGGTCAATGAAATTTTTTAAGAGACGCAGGCCGACAGCACCACTCTTCTCCGGGTGGAACTGGACGCCAAAGGTGTTGCCGTTTGCAACCGATGAGGCAAAGGGGCAGATATAGTGGGTGCGGGTGAGGGTGTACTCCGGTGCGGTGTCTGCGTAAAACGAGTGGACAAAGTACACGTACTCCTCTTCAGAAAAGCCAAAAAAGAGCGGGTGATCACTCAGCGTGATCTCAAGCGAGTTCCAGCCCATGTGCGGGATCTTGAACCCCGGGGTGCGGGCAAACCGGCAGACCGATCCCGGTATGAGCCCGAGTCCCTTGTGGAGCCCGTGCTCCTCGCTCGTCTCCATGAGCATCTGCATACCAAGACAGATACCGAGCAGGGGAACGGTGCGGGCGGAGCCGGTGACCGTCTCCCTGAGCGGGCCGAGCTGTTCCATGCCCTCACAGAACGCCCCGACCCCGGGCAGGACGAGACCGTCTGCCGAAGCGATCTCCCCGGCATCGGAGGTAATAACCGCCTGTGCGCCCGCCTTCTCAAGCCCGCGGATGACACTCCGCAGGTTCCCAAGCCCGTAATCAATAATGGCTATCTTCGTCATCGCATCCTCCTTCGCGGAGCCGCCAGCGCCCGTCCGTTATCCATGATTCGGGAAGCCCTTTTGCTTCCTGCCATTGTCGGAGCCGCCGGGTCCAGCCCTGCCAGAGATTGGGATGGGTATCCTCGATCAAATGAATCAAAGCCATATCGCTGGACGGGCACATGAAGCATCCGATCCGGTCCAGGTTCTGCCCGTACATGACATTGTAGGGCGCCTGCTCCCGGAAGATATAGAGCCAGACATGCAGCGCCGTCCAGTTGTGGATAGGAGCTGCCGAGAGCTGGACCCGGACGTTTTTGTTGCGCCAGACCCGGTCGCTTCTTGCCCGTGTGGCGGACTCGTAGCGACGCTGGCCGATGAACGAGAGGCACTCGCCCCACATCTCTTTGATGAAATTGCCGACCGGCGTCAGCTTGCAGACCCGGCAGCACCAGCGGGCATTTACCGCGGGGGGGCCCTGTTTTGCGAAGGTTTCCAGAAACGTGGTGAGACCATCGGTTTTGAGCACGTCAAGGCCGTACTTCTGAGCCACTGCGTTTACATTTACGTAGGTCTCAGGGAACTCAAGACCGGTATCGGCAAAGAGGAGCGGGACCTTTCCTATCGCCTTTGTGACCACAAGGAGCGTGGCAAGGCTGTCCTTTCCGCCCGAATACGAGACATTTGCAGGAAGGTGCGGGTTCCGGTTTGTGACATCCATGACAAACTGGACTGCCTCACCTTCTGCCCGTTCAAGAACCTGCGCATTGGCCCGGACTGCATCGTCCCATGATGCGGCGCCGGGCACCACCTGTGATGCAATGTTCCTCCGTGTCCTCACCAGGGATCCCTTCTTCATCTCCCGGGCAGCAGCGGCATCCACCTTTGCCCGGCCAACCCCGATGCAGGTCCGGTCCGGGGCAAGGATGAAAACCTCGTCCCCCGCCCTGACATGCTCGTCGATGTGCACAAGCCCCGGTGCGAGTACGCTCATGCCCTGGTCACGGATGAACGGGACGGCATCTTCACTCACCATCACAAACCGCTTGGTAGGAGAGAAGATCAGGCAGGCTTCCGGCCGGGGCACCGGCTCCCACGAGCGCCGGTCCGGGAAGTACCGGATGATCCCGGCAACGCCGCCACCAACAATGACCTCTTCCATCCGGTCATTGTCGGGGACCTTGTTGAGGAGCGCGATATGACCTTCCGGAATGAGCGGGGCACCGAAATGGTCCAGGTAAATCCGGTTGATCAGCGCGATATCCGCAGGAAAGGCCGGGCGGGCATCGCCCGGGGGGGTGACCGGCACCTCCCGGGTAGCCGCACCGCAGGCACACTGGCGCGCAAGGACCGGGGTATGACAGGTATCGCACCAGCGGAGCAGGATTCTGCCAAGATAAGTCGGGCGCATCTTCTCCATGTATTCGTGCTGCGGGAATAAAAACTGGAGGGAGCGCTTTTTTAGGCTTCTGGCGCGATCCACCCCGCAATGGCGCAGGGGAAAGGGCAGGGATCCAAGCGGGCGGGAGCATTGATAACCCTCCATCTTCAACTCTACTAGAGAGAAACGTAT
>JBFYKS010000275.1:0-4259 GCA_041305785.1 Methanoregula sp.
GGTCTTCCCTGCGTTGCAAACCATTCTTTCACCGCGTCGGTGTCGCCGCTCTCAAGAGCGGCTTTCACTTCCGTGACATCGATGCCTTTCTCTTCAAGGCGGGCGATGAGCGCAGCAAAGTCCGGTGTTCCGTTCATGGCACCTCTGTCCGGTCTTCCCTGCGTTGCAAACCATTCTTTCACCGCTTCAGTGTCGCCGCTCTCAAGAGCGGCTTTCACTTCCGTGACATCGATGCCTTTCTCTTCGAGGCGGGCGATCATCTGTTCGGCAGGGAACGGCTGGCCGGCGCTTTCGCCGGCTTTTTTGGTCCAGTTCTTCGGGCATGGGATCTTCTCTTCTCCGCCCTGGTCTGTTGCACCGGCAAAGCCGATGACAAGACAGGCGGCACAGAAAAGTGCGACGGCTGCATAATACGGTCCTGGGGTTTTCATGGTTCCTTTCACTCCATAATCCAGCTCCAGTGGGTGGAACTGTTTCTAAACATTTTGTAAAGAATCTTTTACATTTAGTAATATAAACATTTTGATCTGTCAGGTAAAAATGACAAAAGAAACGGGGATATTCTGCATTCCGGTTCCGGGAGCGCCGCACCGGTCCGGACGGAGAAGGTCAGTCGATATCGATCGTGCGCGGCTCTTCGTCGTACTGGAAGACGTCTTCAATGGGGACATTGAACCGGCGCGCAATCCGGAATGCGAGGTCGAGCGAGGGGACGTACTTGCCTTTCTCGATGGCAAGGATGGTCTGCCGGGTGACACCGATGGCATTTGCAAGATCTTCCTGCGTGAGATCGTGCATGGCACGGAATACCTTGATCTTATTCTTCATCGGTCTCCCAGTCCCCGTATTTGCGGGCATAATAGATCCTGAAACCCACGTACAGGAAGATCATCAGGCAGAGCAGGCCAAGCTGGAAGTACCCCATCAGCCGGGGACCGAGAATTTCAGGTGACCGGGCCGGAGGGAACGAGCGGGGAAACGTGGGAACGTACAGGATCTGCATGACGGCCCCTATCGAGAGTGCACAGAATACTACCCAGAATACCTGGAAGGTGCGTACAACCGCCTGCTCGGTGATCTTTGCGCTCCGTTCATCGTCGATCAGATCCGTTACCTTTGATCGTGCAAAATAGATCAGGATGATCCCGATAACAAACGCGATCTCGATGATGAGCGGGTTGTGGATCTCGACCGAGTACCAGAATAGGACAAGCAGGGCGAGCGCGATACACCCGACAAGAAGGTAGAAGGAATTCTTTTTCATAGGAGCCCTTTGTAATGTCTATTTTACATTTCGTGCTATAAAGTAATTATCGCCCCCACGGGCGGGCAGGGTATGGCACCGCCGGGAAGGATTATTTTTTGCGGGGCTCTTCTTCTGATCGCCAGGGATCAATTTGGATCCCGATGAACCTGTTGATGGGGGGAAAAGCAAAAAACGGTATGGTGGATGCTGCCGCCCCCGCGGCGGCTCAGGCGATACACGAGGCAGATGAATTCATCGTTACCCCATCAACGTGAAAAAGGCGTGAGCCAATTACCGGGAAGTGGCCGGCCGGAATGGCGGTGGTGCATACGGATCTGCCTTTCTCCGGACGGACCCGGCCCGGAACCGTTCCGGACGCTTTTTAATAATTCCCGACTCATGGGTTATGTGTGAAATGAGGGATCATCCCTGCACGGGCATTTTTTAAATCCGGCAACCGTCCCACGGGAAAAAAAGGAGAGCACCCAACCCATGACCGACAGCATACTCATTGTGGATGACAGCACGTTCATTGTCGAGGGACTCGTGGCGCTCTTGAAAAAGTCCTACAATCCCATTCCGTCGTACGGGGGCGAGGAATGCCTTGAGATTCTCCGGACGGTCTTTCCGTCCTTAATCATCCTCGATATCATGATGGAGCCCATGGACGGCTGGGAGACCCTTGCACGGATCAAGGATAACAAAAAGACCCGGCATATTCCGGTCCTAATGTTCTCGGCAAAGAAGATCAGCCCCGAGGAGGCTGAGGCACACCGGATCATCATCGACGACTTTTTGACCAAACCCGTGAACCCGAAGAAACTGATCGAGGCGATTGAGAAGGTCCTCTCCCGCCAGGAGTCCAACAAACGGATCACCGGCTCATGGGAGGCTGCGGGCGTCAGCCGGGAGATTATTGACGAGTACTTGACCATCAAGACCAATCTCGACGTGGATGTCAGCCTCCTTGCCGTGATGAAAAAACAACTGGGCATGGCGTACCCGGACGCAGAAAACCGCAGCGAACTGGAACGCTCGATTACGACACTCGAAGCCCGGATAGCAGCGTCGCACGCGAGCCTGGAATCGTTCTGCCGGGAGCAGGGAGCGGTGCTGCCCCACCAAAATCCCCCTCCGGCCGGCGTTTCTCGCGCGGAAGGTATACCGGAAACTCCCGCCGCGCAACCGGCACCCGTTGAAATCTCCCCTGCGGAGCCGCAGGAAGAACTGCGATCACCCGGTACCGATACCCCGCCCCGCATCACCCCGCCGTTTCCGCAGATATCCTCTCCGGAAAAGGAGCATCCGGAACCGGCAGCAGAACCCGCTGCCTCCCGGGCAGATCCCGTAATTCCCGGAACCGGGGCAGGGAAGCCGGCCGCACCAGGGAGCGCGGGCCCCGGTCTCTCCGAACGCGGCGGGTTGGAGCCCGCACGGCAACCGGAACGAACTCCCCTTGGGACGGAGCTGGAAAAACAAGGCGATGCTGCGGTTGCAGGGGCACCTGGATCATCACCCCTCCAACCCGCTCCCGCACAAAACATCAGGCGGATTCACGATTCGCTCTTTGAACCCTACGAAGAGCCCCCCGCTGCCATACCGGCAGAACCGCAGGAACCCGTTACCCCGGGGGCAGGGCTCCCGACGCGTTCGTTGGCCGCAAACGCGCCAAAAACCCGCACGGATCCGGCAGTTCCCCCCGGCGGCGGGACCCGGACGCCGTCAATGAAGTCCCCGGAAACGACCCGCAGGGAGCCTGCGGTAAAAACGGCTCCTGCGACGGAGCGCCCGTCACCCGATCAGTCCCCGGCTGCAACCGGCAGTTTCTTCTCCCGGCTTATCGCGGCGATCACCGGCCTCTTCTCAAAGAAGAGACCGTAAATACAGGCACCGCCCTTCTCCGTTCCCGGCAGGGTTTTATAAGGTATTCCCGGTCAGGTAGAAGAGGATCCGGTCATTGACCAGGGGATTTTTTGTCATGTTGATATGACAGTACAGGTTTACCGGGGGCAGATCTCCCTCCGTCTCCTGGGTAAGGGGAATGACATCCAGCGAGATCCCGGGCAGGGCGGACTCGGCATGGGCAACGATACCATCCCCGTCAAGCGTCTGCCGGAACTCCTCGTTGCCGCTCATCACCCAGGTCTTGCCAAAAAAGAGCGGAAAGAACTCTGCGGCACCGCCCGGGTTTGCCGTAACGATGATCCGGTACGTGATGTCGGGTCGGGTCCCGGCACAACGGAGCCTCTCCATAAACGGGCTTTTCGGGCGAACGTCCTGCACGATGGCATCGGCTGCCGGATCGAACCCTGCCGGGACAAAGATCCCGGTCAGGCGATTGATGATGGCCGGCCCATGCACCGGGTGAACGAAGAGCTCGGCGAGCGCTGAACCATTGTTAGGCGGTCCAAGCCCGATGAGCTGGCGCACCTTCTCCTCCCTTCGCGTCCCGTCACAGACTTCAAGGTAGTACCGGGTGATGCAGGTACCTACCGAATGGCTGACGATATCGACCGGACCAAAATGTCCTGCCTCTTCCCGCCACGATGCAATGAACCTGCCAAGCGCCGATGCGATCTGTTCGAGATCCTGGCCGCCGCTTCCCGAATGGTCAAACCGTGCATAGGGGATCTTCCTATCGTCAAGAATACCGGCCAGCTGCTTCCATGCCCCGGGATGACTGTTCCAGCCATGGACCAGGATCACCGGAACGGGATAGTTATTCATTATCCCTGATATCTGGACGTACCGGACGAAAGAATGTGCGATTTGGGTGCGGTAATGCCGGGCAGGGTTTTTGCATTCCCCGTGAACCCTGCCCCGAAGGACCGGAACTCCCGCGTTTGTCGTTAGAAAAAAAAGATGCGGACCGGTTACTGCTGCGCCGTGCTGAAGCGGTACCCGCCTTTTGGCACGCGAAGTTCAAAGCAGGCACCGGTGCCATAGATCCCGGTCTCGCGAATGGTAATACCGGTGATCGAGAGGATCTCCTGCACAAGAGATCGGAAGAGCA
>JBFYKS010000276.1:0-13084 GCA_041305785.1 Methanoregula sp.
AACCGGCCGGCAGGGCATTTTCCATCGGCAAAGAATACCAAAAGGAGTAAGGCGGGATTTTTTCCCTGCTCATTTTTGGCAGTCCGGTATTGGCAGCTTTTTTTTTGGTTGATCAGTTTTAAAAAAATGGGTCATTCCCGCCGCCGCACCATTGCAGCAATGCAGAAGAAGCCCGCAAGCAGACCGGCAACCAGCACCGGCTCAGGTCCAGGTGAATAGAGGACTTTTGTTGTCGGGATCGTTACGGTTTCCACAACCGTATGTTCCGGGGTTATGACTATGATCTCGGCCGGGGTCAGGTCCGGTGTGACCTGCGTAACCGCGACAGGTTCCGGGTCCGGCAGGGGGACGCGCACCTCCTTTTTTACGAGCGTCCCCGAGACCGTATTGGCACTCTCGTCCAGTTCCTGCAGTTTTACCACCGAGATGGTGCCTTGCTGTTCGGGGACTGTTCCGGTCAACCGTACCGTGACATCGAACCGTTTGCGGGAATAACTGAGTGTCCAGCCATCCAGCCGGACCTGGGCACCCTGCCGGACCGCAATCTGCTCGACAACCGATGGCTGGTCGTCCATGGCCTCAACCCTGGTGACAGTCCAGTGGGGATCTTTGAGATCGGTGAACATGGTCAGCGAGTTGTCATTGTTAAATGTCGAACCGGTCATCCAGGAATCGAAGTGGAGCGAGTAGTCTGCGGTCACCGTGGTGCCCGGGAGGAGCTCCGTTCCGGAAGGGCTTTGTGCCCAGCTGCTCAGTGTCCAGCCGGATACACCGGGCACCATAATGAATGCAAGCAGGAGAAGAAGTGAACCCCGAATCCACCATTGCGAGCTCATATACGTTCAACAACGGGAACAGGAATAAAGGTGCTCCTTTTTCCCCCGCTGTCGCGGGCTCCGGTCCACCCCTTGTGAAAAAGAACCCATCCCACCGGTTCCGGATCTGCGCTCTGGTCTTACCGGGTGGATCCGGGTACTTTGTTTCGACCTTTTTTTGGGATAGTGCTTCTCATTAATTGATATATCTTTTTCATCACCATTCATCAAAATTTGTCATTTATGTAATATTCCGGCAATATTCCAAACCCCGATTTACCTTTTTCCGGAATAAAAAACAAAGATCATATAAAGGAAATTATCTCTTGTTGTATGGGAGTTATCATAAACCGTAAGAACTGAGGGGATCTCTTCGATTTTTTTGGGGGATAGGTATGTATTCAATCCTGTACGTTGACGATGAGGAGATCCTTCTTGGTGTAAACAAGATCTTTTTGGAGCGGGGCGGGGAATTTTCTGTCGACACGACCACTTCGGCACCGGAGGCCCTAAAAAAGATCCGTACCCTCTCCTACGATGCCATTATCTCAGACTACGAAATGCCCGAGATGGATGGCATCGCATTCTTAAAAGAAGTCCGTCTCCACCACGGAAGCCTGCCGTTTCTCCTCTTCACCGGCAAAGGGAGGGAGGAGGTGGTGATCGAAGCCGTCGATAACGGCGTGGACTTCTATATCCAGAAAGGGTCCGACATGCAGGGGATGATGGCAGAGCTCCGGCACAAGATCCTGCGTTCGATCGAACGCCGGAGGATCACAAACGAACTTGAACGGTCCCGCCAGCAGATGAACGATATCATCAACTTTTTGCCGGATGCGACCTTTGTTCGGGACATCCACGGCCGGGTCATTGCATGGAACCATGCCATGGAGCAGATGACCGGGGTTTTTCGGGACGCGATGCTTGGCAAGGGCAACTTTGAATATGCCCTGCCGCTGTATCACAAACGCTGTCCGCTCCTTGCCGATCTCGTGCTCGAGAAAGATCCGGAGATCGACCCGCGGTACCGGTTTTTCCAGCGGGACGGTGACAAGATCAATGCTGAAATCACCATCCCGCACCTGAACGGGAACCATGGAGCCCGTCTCTGGATTACCGCAAGCCCGCTGTATGACGCCGAGGGTGCGGTAACGGGAGCCATCGAATCGTTTCGCGACATCACCGACTACTACTCTGTCAAACGCGATCTTGAGTTATCGCGGGAGATGAACCAGGGATTTGCCGACATGGTCCCGGCCGGCGTGTACGAAATGGATCTCTCCTGCACCCTGACCTTCTCAAACCGCATCTGCCGGGAACTCTTCGGGCTCAACGAGGCCGATCTTCTGGAGAAGATTTCGATCCTTGACTTCATCGATCCCTCGGATCGTGACCGTGCCCGGGCCGACATCATGGATGTTGCCCGGGGAAAGGTGAGCAAGGGTCAGGAGTACCTGCTGAGAAGAATGGACGGCAGTACATTTCCGGCGCTCATCATCGGCGGGATGGTTGTTGACCCCGAGAACCAGAAGCCCGTCGGGGTCCGGGGGATCATCGTAGACCTGACCGGGCGGAAACGCGATGCGCAGGCGCTTCATGAAAGCCGCGAACGGCTTGCCCTTGCCCTCAAAGCAGGTAACAGCGGGATCTGGGACGTCGATCTCCGTGCCATGAGAGTCTATGACATCCAGGAATGGGCCTGCCGGGCCCTCGGGTACCTCCCCGGGGATTTGCCGGTTATCACTCTCGATACCTGCATATCTCTTGTCCACCCGGTCGACATGCCTAAAATCCTGTACTCGTATTCTCAGCATCACTCGGGAAAGGAACCGCTCTTTGAAGTGGAATTCCGGCTGGCGGCAAAGGACCGGAGCTGGACCTGGGTTGCTGTCCGCGGAAAGGTGATCGAACGGAATGCCGCGGGCGAACCGGTCCGTTTGACCGGGATCATCAATGTTCTCTCCCAACAAAAAGCATAACGGCCCCCTCCCCTGTGGTGCGTTCCATTCTCCCGTGTTGCCAAAAAAAATGCAGCAACCATATTTTGCTTTCCGGTACATGCCTTAAAAGAGCACTCCCTGCCACGGCACGTATCTTAAAATAGGAACGTCGCAATGGATCTCACATAATATTTTTGGGGCTTTCTGATGCACCACGTGATGGATGATCCGGTTCTTGCGGGGCAGATCCTCTCGTTCCAGAGAGCAGAGATTACCGAGCACCATATCTATTCCCACCTTGCCCAAACGGTCCGCGATGACCATAACCGGACCGTTCTGGGAGCGATTGCACAGGAAGAACTGAAGCATTACCATGTCTGGAAGGGGTACACCGGCAGGGACATTGCCCCTGACAGGTTCCGGATCACGTATTATTGTGTCATGGCATGGCTGCTTGGCATCACGTTCACGCTCAAGCTCATGGAGAACCTCGAGAACCGTGCACAGGCTGCTGAACCGGCACTGCTTGCTGCCCTGCCGGAATATGCGGCCATCATCGCAGACGAGGAGAAGCACGAACAATCCTTAATCGCGCTCATTGATGAGGACCGGCTCCGGTATATCGGGTCGGTTGTTCTTGGCCTGAACGATGCCCTCGTCGAGTTCACCGGCACCCTTGCCGGCCTCACGTTCGCCCTCCAGAACACGCAGATCATCGGGGTTGCCGGTCTCATCATGGGGATTGCCGCGTCGCTCTCCATGGGTGCTTCCGAATACCTCTCCCAGCGTTCGGACGGGGGAGATACCGTTCCATTGCGGGCTGCACTGTATACCGGGTCAGCGTATGTCATCACCGTGGCACTGCTCATCCTGCCGTTCCTCCTCCTCAAGAGTCCGTACCTTGCCCTGCTCTGCACCCTGTCAGGAGCTGTCGGCGTTATCTTTCTTTTCACGTTCTACCTCTCGGTGGCACGGGACCTCCCGTTCTACCGGCGTTTCGGCGAGATGCTCGCCATAAGCCTTGGCATTGCCGCCATCTCCTTTGTGATCGGTCTTGCCATCCGCGTTCTTCTCCACATCGATGTGTGAACCCATCGGCCTCCCTTCCGGTAAAAACGGGCGAACGATTTAATTGTGCGAAACGTGAACGGGTAACTATCAGATCATGACCTCCTCTGCGGTTCCGCCACCCGAAGTTGCCCTGAATCTTGCACGGGAGGGAAAAGTCCATGAAGCGCTCAACTGTTATAACCAAATCCTTGAGACGAGCCCGGACAACGACATCATCCTCAACAACAAGGCCATCGCCCTCATCACGCTGGGCAGATTCGACGATGCACTGACCAGTTCAAAGCGGGCCGCCTCCATCAACCCGTCTTGTGCTGATATCTGGATCAATCTGGGAGTGGCGCTGGAAAAACTGGGCCGGCTCAGTGAAGCTGCCGATGCACTGGAACGGGCAGTCACCATCAATCCCTATGATGCCTATGCCCGTGCGCTCCTTGGGATCATCTACCAGAAGACCAACCAGCACGAGCGGGCCGATTGCCAGAACCGGCAGTTGCAGGAGCTCATGTTCCCCAATGAATATGCCGGGTTCTTCTTCGGCACCGCGGCGTTCCTTCTCGGGATGCTCCTTGGGGGTATCCACAGTGTCGAGGGCAGGCCGTTTGAGATCGTCATCCCGTCCCAGGTAATCATCCTCTTCTTCTTTGTCCTGATCTGTGTTCTGTACTGGAGATCCCTGCTCCGGCAGCAGGAAGCTACCCGGCATGTCATTGTCGTGCCGTACCCGTCGCCGGTTGAAGGGGACCGGAGCACCCGGGGGATGTACGGTGTCCTGTTCCTGATGATTGTGGTCTTCCTGATCGGGGCAGTTGCCGGTGGCGATGTCTGGAACTGGGTGCGCTGAGAATTAGTTGGTCTGTTTCAAAGACGCACCTCCCGTCCCTTTCTCTAAAAAAACCCGGCACCGGCTATAAAAAGTGAAGGTATTTATCATTCCTCGCATCACGTAGGATCAATAATTCCGGTTTTTGATCCCTGCAGGGGAAGAGATCGGGTCTTTAAGGTGAACTTGCCCCATGGCGTACAGCGTCCTGATTGTTGAAGATGAGATGATCATCGCAATGGAGATTGCGGCCATTATAAAAAAGATGGGGCACGCGGTTGTCGGCACCGCCATGACCGGCGAGGATGCAATCAGCTTGTCAGAACTCCGGCACCCGGACATCGTGCTGATGGATATTTTCTTAAAAGGGATGATGGACGGGATCACGGCAGCAGAGGTCATCTTCCAGGCGTACAGGATTCCGGTCATTTACCTGACGGCAAACTCCGATGTGAACACCCTTGAGCGGGCAATGAAGACAAAGCCTTTCGGGTACCTGACCAAACCGGTCAATGCCAGCGATCTGCAGACCGCCATCGAGCATGCCATCCGGAAGTCCCGCCCCCTGTCATGAAGGATGGCAGGGCAATTACGGAGCCGGTGCCGGATACCGGAAATATCAGGAACGATCCATGGAGTAACATATCGTGAAATCCCGTCATCTCCCCCGGCTCTCCGTGAACGTGAGGACGAAGATCCTCACCATCTTCCTCTTCCTCTCGCTCTTCTGCCTGGTGGTCATGGGCTTTGCGGCTTTCTTCACCATCAGCGAGATGGGAAGTGCCGCACGGGTGAGCAGCACCCGTCTGGGTGCCGATGCGGTCCGGGACAGTACCACTGCCCTCCATAATGCAACAGAAGCGTACCTTATCCGGGTTGCCGTGAGCCAGGCAGAGCTCATCGATGAGATCTTCTGGTCCTCGGAAGCAGAACTCAGTATCCTTGCCGATCATGCACGGTCGGTCCAGAACAATCCCGCGTATGAATCGCAGACCCGTTCCTATCCCCCGTCCCATCCGCCGCCGGACCCGCTGATGGGGACCGTCGTTGAGCTTGCACCGGGTGTTGTGGTGGCCGGGACCGACAAGGAGTACCGTGCCCTTGCCGGCATGGATGATATGCTTGCATCCGTTTACCGCACGGACGGCGACCTGGCATCGGTCTATGTTGTGACACAATCCGGTATCCTGCGGGCGTACCCGTGGGAACAGAACCCGGATCCGGACTTCGATTTCCGCAAACGATCATGGTTTACCCAGGCCCAACTCTCTGATGGGCCCGTCTGGACCGAGCCGTATGTGGATGCTTCGGGCAATGGCCTGATCCTTACCTGCGCACAGGCTGTCAGAACCCGGTACGGCACCTGGGTGGTGGCATCCGATGTCACAATCGACCAGCTCAACCGGTATACCAATCTCACGCTCAATGAGAAGGGCTATTCAGTCCTCGTCGACAGCAAAGGCACCATCCTGAGCCGTCCGGGCCTCTCGGCCGGCAAGACGCGGTGGGACCAGCCGTTTCCTGAAGAGAACCCCCTCATGAGCGCGGATCCCGATCTGGTTGCGGTCGGGTACAACATGACGGCCGGCCGGACCGGGCTTGGGAGGGTTGACTTCAATGGTATCGACAGCATCGTTGCCTATGCCCCGGTCAGGTCCCTTGGCTGGAGTTATGCATTCTCAATGCCCGTGAGCGATGTGGTGGAACCCATTGTCCGGACCGAGAGCACCATCATTGCCGCCACCTCCGAGATCGACCGGCAGCTCATCCTGTATACCGACCGTATCCTCTACATCTTTGCCGGGCTCTGTATCCTGCTGCTGGTAATCGTCATCATCCTGTCGTGGTATCTTGCCCGGATCATCACACGCCCGGTCGATGCCCTGCGGGAAGGCACGACCGTCATCGGCAAAGGGGATCTCGACTTCCGGCTCGACATCCGTAGTGGTGACGAGTTCGAGGCACTTGCCGACTCGTTCAACCAGATGGCCCTGGATTTAAAGAACAATATCGAGGATCTTAAGCGGACCACGGCCGAGAAGGAACGGTACACCAAAGAGCTCGAGATCGCAAAGGAGATCCAGGACTCTTTCCTCCCGGAGTCCGTCCCTTCCATCGAGGGGTTCGAGGTGGCAGCCGAAACGATCCCCGCCATGGAGATCGGCGGCGATCTCTACGATTTCATCCCGGCCGGTAAGGGCCGGTGGGGTTTTGTTATTGCCGACGTCGCGGGAAAGGGGGTCAGTGCCGCCCTGTACATGGCCCTGTCAAGGACCATCATCCATGCCTGTGGTACCAATGATCCGGATCCCCGGGGCGCGGTCAGCACTTCCAACCGGCTCATCTACGGGGACGGGCGGTCAAGCATGTTCATCACGGTCTTCTACGGGGTGCTCGAACCCGAATCCATGACCTTTACCTATGTCAATGCCGGGCATAACCCGCCGCTTCTCCTCCGCGAGGGTGAAGCAGGATCCTGGATGACCGGACAACGAGGTATTGCGCTTGGGGTTGTTCCCGATGTCAGTATCGCCCCTTCCCAGCTTGAGCTCCGTCACGGGGATCTCCTTGTCCTGTATACCGACGGGGTCACGGAAGCGTTCAACGAGCGGGACGAATATTTCGGGGAGGAACGGCTCCTTGACTGCGTGAGCCGGAACCGTTCACGTCCCGTACAGGAGATAACCGATACCCTCATCGAAGAGATCCGTACCTTCTCGGGCACTGCGCCCCAGTCGGACGATATTACCCTTGTTGTAATCCGGGTGAGATGAACCTGCGGGGAAGCGTTGGTCGCAGGGGTGAACCGGACGATTACCGGTTCGCGGGAATCACCCTTCGATGCGATCCCGGCTGGGGGTGTGATGCAGCCCGCACCCTTCTTTCTGGCACGTGTCAATGAGATCGCCATTCGTTGTGGCATCCCGGGGGAACAGGTTGGCATCCAGCATGCGGAGGAGGTCTCCAGCTTCAGAAAGATCGTGGTCTTTTTCCAGTTCTCGGATAAGAATAACGATCCGGTCGCGGCACAAGAGATCCTGATCCGATCCCTGGATTTTGCCCCCGAGGTTTGCGTGGCATACCGCAGAGAAATAGGCATCGAGGCAGGCACTGAGTTCCTCGCGGAGCCGTTGCCGGTATGCCGGTCCCCGGTCCGCTTCAAGCAGCCTGAGATCCTGTTCGAGTCTTTCGAACTCCTGCATGAGATCCCCCCACTCCCCGTTTTTTTCTCCCAGTGAGTCGAAGAGGTGGAGGATCCCGCTCCTCTCGTAATAGGGGGCCGATGCAGGGTATCTCCCAAAAGCAGAGAGCTCAGAAAAATGTTCGCCGGTCGCTTCAATGGCTTTTGAAAGACGTTCCAGGCGGTGGCGGAGGTAATTTGCAGGTCGGGTATCCATAGTATCAGCCCTGTTGGGTGTGAGCAAAACCCGTTGTCGTGTCACGAAACGGAAAATGCCGGATGCAGTAATCTATGTTGCCGGCCATTTTAAAAAAATCATCTGCAAAAGAATGCTGCTGGTGCCGTTGGAGGGAGCGTCCCCCTGGAGACGAACCGTTGCCATTTTTAACCAGCAGCACCAGATCTCCTTCACAACACCACCATGTCGCATGCACCCGCAGATCCCGCATTCTCCGGGGGATCCTACAAGGTCAAAGAGAAGGTCATCTTAACCAGCCTTGTCGTGGATTTCATCCTCTGGCTACCCGATATTGCCGCCGCAATTCTCTCTGGCTCAATTGTCCTCTTTGCCGATGCGGTGAAGTGCGCAAACGAGATCCTTGCAACCTTCTTTGCCTACTTAACCATCCGTAAGATGGCACGCGGGGGTGTCGGGAGGTATGATTACGGCATGGGGAAGTTCGAGACGGTCACCTCCATTATCACCGGTGGCGTGATGCTCGTATCGCTCGCGCTCGTCTTTTTTGTTGCCTTGTACCGTATCATCCTCCCGGAAGGGCTTGTCCACGAAGGAGTCCTGCTCGGTATCGTCCTGATGGTCATCGGCGTAACCATGAACTCGTGGCTCTGGTTCAAGAACTACCGGCTCTGGAAGAAGGAACCCTCGCCCATCATGGATTCCCAGTGGCGGCTCTTCCGCACCAAGGCGTTTTCGGACTTTGCGGTGCTGGTATCCCTGATTGCCGGCATGGTCTTCTCCCGGTATGCATGGTCGCTCTATATCGACCCGTGCGCATCGTTTGTCATTGCCGGGGTCCTTCTCTTCTCCGGCTACCGGGTCATCACGTCTTCACTCCCCGATCTCCTGGACAAGACCCTTGACGAGGAACTCCAGATGGTGATCGTGCAGCACCTGGCCGGGTTCTTCAATGATTATACTGCCCTTCACGGGGTGCGCTCGCGAAGGTCGGGCAGCAACGTCTATATCGAGATCTTTTTGGAATTCGATCCGGCAAAACCGATGGGCGAGGTGCAGGCAACCATCAACCGGATCCGGGAATCGTTGGAGAAGGACATTCCCAAAAGCTGCGTCAGCATCGTTCCCGCTGACAGGCCGGTGCCTGCTGACCCCTCTGTATCAATGCACTGTACGTGAACCCGGACAAAAATTTTAGATCCGGGGCTGCTGCTGGGATGCGCAGTGGAAGGTGCCGTACCCTTCGACCATGGCCCGGGCATTGATCCCGACAACCCTGCGGTCCGGGAAGAGTTCTTCGAGGATCCGGATCGCCTCTTCGTCATGGGGGTCATCAAAGACCGGGACGATGACGACTGAATTCCCAAGGTAGAAGTTGGTATAACTGGCCGGGTACCGCTCCCCGTCTGCCTCGACCGGGGCCGGCATCGGGAGTTTGATAACCGTAAGTGGCCTGCCTTCCTGATCGCAGGACTGGCGGAGGATCTCGTAATTGTCGTGCAGTGCTGCATGGTTTTCATCGCTTACATCCGGCTCGTACGCGGCGACCACGGTTGACGGGCCGACAAACCGGGCAATGTCATCGATGTGGCCGTCCGTGTCATCCCCGACAATTCCTTCGTTGAGCCAGATGACCTTCTCCACACCCAGGTACTCCCTGAGAAGAGCCTCAATCTCGTCTGCGGAAAGGTGGGGGTTCCGGTTGGGGTTGAGGAGGCAGGCCCGGGTCGTGAGCACGGTGCCTTTCCCGTTCACGTCAATTGACCCCCCTTCGAGGACGATGCCGGGTTCAAAGACCGGCAGGTTCATCCACCGGTTCATGAGCAGGGGAATTTTGCCATCCGCGATCTGGTCCTCGTACTTGCCCCCCCATGCATTGAAGTTCCACCGGACCATGGCCGCTTCCCGCAGGGCACGGTTGACGAGGAACGTGGGGCCATAGTCACGGATCCAGACATCGGAATACTCGTTGGTGTGCAGGACCACCCGTTCAAGGTCCACATTCATCTCGCGGAGGCGTGCCCGGACCTTCCGGTGGACAACCGCTGTCGGGACAAAAACCTCCACCCGTTCGGAGGTGTGAAGTGCGGCGATGAGTTCATAGTATGCTGCTTCTACGGCGGGAAGGTTGGGGAAGGTGAGCGGGTTGTGCGGCCAGGCAAGCCAGACCGCCTCGTGTGCCTCCCATTCGGCAGGCATGTGGAACCCGCGGTTGAGCGGGGTGTCGCCTTCCCGCAGGTCCGGCGATATGCTGCTCTTTCCCAAAAACCGCTGCCCAATCCTCTCATACGTGTCCGGCCGTCGGTTGCGGAAGAAACCCCACGAGTCCTGCACGGCACGGTTCATGGAAAGGTCGACCGTAGTGACGAGCATCTCCTCTGAATCCCCGGCTTTATGTATGACTTTTCCAAACGCATCGCAGACGAACGATCCGCCGAAGAACCGGGTTGTGCCTTCTTTTCCCGCACGGTTGACGGCAGCGACATGGACGCTGTTTGCGATGGCATGGCTCCGCTGGATGAGTTCCCATGCATCCTGCCAGTTCCCCTCAGCCGGGTCGGTTCCGTGCGGGTGCCCGATGGCAGTCGGGTAGAAGATGATCTCAGCACCCTCGAGCGCCACGCAACGGGCGGCCTCAGGGAACCACTGGTCAAAGCAGATGAGGACGGCGATTCTCCCAAAGCGGGTATCGTACACCCGGTAGGTGTCGCCCGGGTAGAAGTACCCCTTTTCGTAAAATCCGGGGTCCTGCGGGATATGCACCTTGCGGTACAGGGGGAGGATGCTGCCATCGGCATCGATCACGACTGCCGTGTTGTAGAACCTGCCCTCGGGGGCTCTTTCAAAGACGGGGGCGATGATGACGATCCCGAGATCGCGGGCCATGGCGGAGAATATTCCTGATGATTCCCCGGGAATTGTCTCGGAACAGGAAGAGACCTCTCCCCCGGGATGCTGCGGGAAATACCGCGTGCGGTAGAGCTCCGGGAGGCATACGATCTGTGCCCCTGCCTGCGCTGCCGCAGCAATTTTTGCCTGGGCTTTTTTGAGCATCTCCCCTTTATCGTTTTCGACCTCCATCTGGAGGAGGCCAATCCTGACGGTCCCGGTGTTCATATTCCTCGTTCTATACGGGTTCTTTTTCCTTGGATATATAGAGTGCCGATGCCCGCGGAAGGAAAATTTAAAAAAAAATCCCCCTGGATGCCTGCCACCGGGGATTTTCCCGTTCCGGTATCCTGATCCGGAATCTCTGGCAGGCCACGGGTCCGGTTGGGAAACCCGGTATTGCGGTGCACCATCAAATATTTTTGATGCTGATCTGGTGTATTTTGTGGAATTTCCGATCAGGAACAGATAAAAATTGTTTAATATCCTGCACCACAACGTTTAGCGTATGGTGCAATTACTGCAGATTTTTTCGGTCTGCGAATCTTACCTGCACCGTTTTTACCACAACTGTGAGGATTCTCATGCAACAACTTGAAGAAAAGAGCCGGAACAACCTGTTCCTGATAGACAATACCGCAAACCCAGCACCACTAGGTCTCTGTGCGTTCGGGATGACCACGATCCTCCTGAGCCTCCACAATGCCGGAATAACCGGCCTTTCGAGTCCCATTGTTGCCATGGCAGTGTTCTATGGTGGGCTGGCCCAGCTGATAGTCGGCCTGATGGAATGGAAGAAGAACAATACGTTTGGCATGGTCACCTTCGGAAGTTTTGGTCTCTTCTGGATCTCTTTTGCGGGAATCCTGGTATTGCCGGCCCTTGGGCTTGCCACGGGACCAACCCCGGTTGACCTTGCAGCATTCCTCTCGGTCTGGGGCATCCTGATCATCGGGCTCTTTATCTGCAGCCTGAAGATGCACCGGCTCCTGCAGGTCACCCTTGCCATGGTCGTCCTGCTGGTGGTGCTTCTCGTAGCCGCTAACCTGACCGGGGATCACCTGATCCATACCCTTGCCGGCATCACCGGCATCATCGCGGGTGGCCTTGCCCTCTACATGGGTATCGGGGCAGTCATCAACGAGATCTATGGCAGCCGGGTTCTCCCGGTCTGACCTGTCCCTCATTTTTAAATGGGAACCGGACGTAGAGCACCTCGTCCATGACATTGCCGTTCTTGACTATCGCATTGCGGTGCACCGCTTCCTTTGCAAAGCCGCACTTCTCCATTACCCGCATGGATGCCTTGTTGGCTGAGAAGACGCCGGCCTGTAACCGGATGATAGCGAACCGTTCAAATGCGAAAGGGACCAGTGCCCGTACGGCTTCCGTTGCGATCCCTCGTCCCTGGTAATCTTCGCCAAGCCAGTACCCGATCTCGGCAGTCTTCCGGTACACGTCCCCGAGCGGGTGGATGCCGATACCCCCTGCTGCAACCCCGTCCACCTCGATTGCAAGCAGCAGGTTCTGCGAGGGGCCGGTTGCCATTTTGATGAAACGGTCTGCATCCTCCTTCGTGTAGGGGTGAGGAAAAGCGTCCCGCATCATTGCTGCGACACGGGGATTGCTGGCATGGCGCACAAGCGCGGGAGCATCTGTCTCACACCACGGGCGCAGGGTTGCGCCCCGGAGCGGAATGCGGAGATTGGGATCCATCATTGCACGTACCCGTAGATCTGAAATGGCAATAATCTGCCGGTACCTGGATCCGGAACGTGCCGGCGCAACCCATATCTTAATGTGCAATCAGTTCCTGTTCACTCATCATGAAACAGGTGCGGACGGTTGAACGCATCCTTATTGCTTAAGCAACGGTTGAAGGGGCGGGGGTCCGGCTTCACCGGGCATTCGGCTATTACGAGGTGCCGCAGTTTGATCCGTTCCTGATGCTTGACGATTTCAGGGCGCAGCGGCCGGAGGATTACCTTGCCGGGTTCCCCTCTCACCCGCACCGGGGGATCGAGACGGTGACATACATGCTGGAGGGCGCCATGGAACATGGCGACAGCATGGGTAACAAGGGATGCATTGCAGCCGGGGATGTCCAGTGGATGACCGCCGGTTCGGGAATCATTCACCAGGAGATGCCAAAACCGGTAGACGGGAGGATGG
>JBFYKS010000277.1:0-4370 GCA_041305785.1 Methanoregula sp.
ATCGGTCTCCATGTAGTCCTCCAAGAGCTGCGGGATCTGGTGGAGGTAACTGGGCACATGGTAGTTGAGGCCGACTTTCACCGAGTCGCGGTCGGCGGCGGCAACAAACCATGAGTAGTTCTCGATGGTATCGGCAAGGTCGGGAGAGAGGACTGTGCGGGCGGCGGGATCGCGGGGGAGGAAGGTATACACTTTCAGGCAGTTCACCGATCCGTTCCGGGCCCGGTCGGCAAGAGCGGCGAGCAGGGCCGGCGGCTGGGCAATACTCATGCCGTAGATGACCGTGTCCCCGCTGGTGACGTGTTCCATGGCCTTTTCCGGGGTGGTGAGTTTGGAATGATACTGCTGCTCGTACGATTTCATCGCAGTGCTCCTGATGAAGAATGGCGGTTTTGAGGTTATATGGATTGGGGGCGGCGGGAGGGGGATCTCCCGCGTTAACCGGTGCCTGGAAAAGAACGGTTAATCGTTGATCTTTTTGAGCAGCCACGCCATGTTCTTCCCCAGCGTCTTCATGGTATTGAGCCCTTCCTCGTCGCCGTTCACATCGCCAGGCGCAAGGCCGATCCCGATGTTCCAGTAGGACGAGCCGGGCACCACCATCTGGCTGATGAAGAAGAAATGATTCATGGTGTCAAAGGCATGGATTCCCCCGGCCCGGCGGACGGCAACCACCGATGCCCCGACTTTGCGCCGGAACATGTCCTGGTTGGCCTTGGCAACGAACCCGGCCCGGTCGATTAAGGCCTTCATCTCGGCCGAGACATCGGTGAAGTACGTGGGAGAAGCAAGGATGATCCCATCAGCGTCCAGCATCTTTTCGATACAGTCGTTGACGATGTCGCCTTTGACCGCGCACCGCTTGTCCTGGTTGGTGAAACACTTGTTGCAGGCGGTGCACCCCCGGATCTTTTTCCCAGCGAGCTGGACAAGTTCGGTTTTAATCTTCTCCTTTTTGAGTTCCTTAAAGACCGCATCGACAAGGATGGCGGTGTTGCCGTCTTTCCGGGCACTCCCGTTGAATGCTACGACTTTCATGGTGTGTCTCCGGTTCCTGATTTTGTTTTGGATCGTATAGAATGATCGCAGGCTCGTTTGGGAAATCGGCAGGTTCCGTGATCGGGGATCAGACCCGATCCACAAACCGGTACCCGCCTTTTGGCACCAGAATCTCGAACCGGGCTCCTTTGCCGGGTTCTCCGGTCTCCGTGATCGTGATGCCGGTGATCGAGAGGATCTCCCGTGTGAGATAGAGGCCCACTCCTTTCTTCCCCTCGAACCGCCGCTCAAAAACCTTCTCCTTCATCGCTTCGGGAATCCCCACGCCGTTATCCTCAAAGACCAGAATAAGTCCTTCCGGAGTATCGCGGTACCAGAGTGCGATCTCCGTGGCGGTTGCCCCGTGCAGGAGAACATTCTCGGCAAGGGTCAAAAAGACCCGCTCCAGCAGCGGGTCGGCATAGATTTCAAGATTGTCCAGCTGGGTTTTCCGGGTCAGTTTTGACGTGTCGATATGCGAGATCCCGAGCAGAAATGCCTGGGTAACATCCAGCCACGCCGGGGGGTTGATACCAAGATCCTGGTATTGCTTCGCAAACCGGAGTTCACTGGAGATCATCTGGATGATCCCTTCCAGCTTCTGCCGGTATTTCTGGGGGGCCTCATCAGCTGAAAGCCGCTTCTCCAGTTCAAGGTACCCCGAAAGGGAGAACAGGGCATTCTGGATATCGGTGAATGTTATGGCATTCAAAAATCCCAGTTTCCGCATTGCCCGGTTCAGGGTCTCTTCGGCTTTCATCCGATCGGTGATATCGGACGAGATCCCAAGGAGGAAACGGGGGGCCCCGTCATCCCCATAGAGAGGGATCTTCTTGGTGTGCAGGATCCGCTGTCCTTTGAGCCGGGTCTGGATTGGCTCCTGGGGGATATCGACCAGCACCCGGTCATGGAGCACCTGCCGGTCCTTTTCGGTGAAGAAGTCCGCTTCCGCTTCGGGAAAGAAGTCGTAATCGGTCTTGCCGTAGAGATCCTCCCTTGGATACCCCAGCAGTTCCTCACCAGCCCGGTTGAACCTGATAAAGCGGAGGTCCCCTGCATCCTTGACAAAGATCATATCGGGGATGTTTTCCACGATAGTCTCCAGGAACTTCTCGTTCTGCCTGAGCGCGGCCTCGGCCTTTCTGCGCTGTTCCAGTTCCGCGTTCAGCTCGACCGTCTTCTGTGCCACGGTGCTCTTGAGCGTGCGGTTCCAGACTAAAAGGAAGATGACAAGCGCGAAGATCACAACGGCAAAGACGGTGAGCATGCGCAGGTCATCCGGGTTCACGACAGGGCTGCCATACCATTTGCGGTCAAGAGCGTCATATTCTCCCTTGGGAATCGTAACAAATCCGCGGTTTATCTCCGCGAGTAACGCCTCATTTCCTTTGGCAACTGCACGGTGGAGTGCCCCGGACATGATCGGGGTTGTGTACCGGAACTGGTCCTGGATTCCCTCCCGGTACAGGTAATAGATCCCGCTGGGCTTGTCGAGGATAAAAACCACGATCTGGCCTTCTTTTGCGGCATGGACCACCGCTTCGTAGCTCTCGTATTCCCGGACCGTTATACCCATGTTCTTTACGTCCTCAACGGTACTGTCACCCTTGTGCATCCCGACCACGAACCCATCAAGGGATTCAAGGTTTGAGATGCCCGGGACGTTTGCATTGAAAAAGATCACCACATCAACATCAGTATACGGGGGGGTGAAATCATAGATTTTCGCCCGTTCTTCGGAGTAAAAGACCGTATCGATGACATCGAATTCGCCGGCTTCCATCCGGTGGATCGCATCATCCCATTCAAGGCCGGTGATCGTAACGGGTTTTTTGGTCTGCTTCTCCCAGAGCCGCCACATGTCCACCGAGATCCCCACAAGGTTCCCGTTCGCATCGCGGAAGGAGAACGGCGGGTAATTGTTGTCCATGACTACGGTGATACCATCAGCTCCCGGCGTCAGGTTCTCCGCGCCGGACACAGGCTGGCAGGAGACGAGAGAGACTATCAGGAGGAGACAGAGAACGGATACCCGCATTTGGTTATTGGCGATCATGGCCGTGGTCCCATCTGGCATTCAGATCGTGGCAATTAATCCCCATTACGATGACGTGGTATAAAAGATATTGCTTCATATGACCATAAGAAGTGTCCAGATGAAACCCGTGATCGGGATCGCTGCTTCAGTACGCCATCTTATGAGCTCACACGCCAAATACAGGAGCGATATGAATTCACGTATTCAGTTCTCCGACTTCAACTTAAGCAAGGAAGTCGGCAAGGCAATAGAAGATATGGGCTTTGAAGAGCCCTCGCCTATCCAGGCACTCGCCATTCCACTCATCCAGGCCGGGCGCGATGTAACCGCCCAGGCCCAGACCGGTACCGGCAAGACGGCCGCGTTCGGCATCCCTGTCATCGAAAAGATCGATCCTTCGAAACGCTGCGTGCAGGCCCTGGTGCTCTGCCCGACCCGCGAACTCTGTATGCAGATCGCCGAGGAGTTCTCCAACCTCCTCGCCCATCTCCCCCGCGTCAGTGTCCTCCCCGTGTACGGCGGCCAGCCCATCGAACGGCAGCTCAAGGCGCTCCACGCTGGCGTCCACATCGTCATCGGTACCCCCGGGCGGATCATGGACCACCTGGACCGCAGGACGCTGCTCTTGGGTGACGTGAAGATGGTTGTCCTCGACGAGGCCGACCAGATGCTCGACATGGGATTCCGGGACGATATCGAACTCATCTTGAAGAAGATCCCGCAGGAGCGCCAGACGCTCCTCTTCTCGGCAACCCTGCCGCAGCCGATCATCGACATCTCGAAACGCTTCCAGAACAAGCCCGAGTTCGTCCGCGTCCAGTACGCCGAACTGACCGTTCCGCAGATCGAACAGTGCTATATCGAGGTCAAGGAGCGCGAGAAACTCGATGTGCTCTGCCGGCTCATCGATCTCGAAGACCCGCAGCTCGCCATCATCTTCTGTAACACGAAGCGCCGGGCCGAGGAACTCTCCGGCAAAGTGAGAGCGCGGGGTTACCGGGCAGACGAACTGCACGGCGACATGAAGCAGTCCCAGCGTGACCGCGTGATGGGCGGGTTCCGGAAAGGATCCATCGACATCTTGATTGCCACCGATGTGGCTGCCCGCGGGATTGACGTGGACGATGTCGACCTGGTCATCAACTTTGATGTTCCCCAGGATGTAGAATATTACGTCCACCGTATCGGCAGGACGGGCAGGGCAGGCAAGAGTGGGAAGGCGGTCACGTTCGTCTCTCCCCGGGACTTTACCAAGATCCACGAGATCCAGAAGTACGCCAAAGTCCAGCTCGCC
>JBFYKS010000278.1:0-2602 GCA_041305785.1 Methanoregula sp.
CATCACGAGCGAGCCAAAGACCACCTTCTCAAGCACCTGCGCAACGTACTTGATGTGCATGGCTTTCTCGAGATCCTCGTTCCGGTGGATATCCGCCCAGAGCTGGAGCCGCATTAAGGAGAACCGGAACCGGTCAAGGGACTCATCGTCCATGTTCATTGCTTCCCGGTAGATCGGCTCCAGCAGATCGGGGAAGGAGAGCGGGTTCTCAAGGGCGGTGATGATACCCTTGTAGATCGGGAGAGGTTTTTCCCTCCCGGTAAGGATCCGCTCGTAGTCCATCTCGTTATCCCTCGACTACCCTGATGAGTTCGGTCATGACCGCGTCCACGCTCTTCCACGTGGGGCTGTCACCGCGACGGATGATGAAGGGGCGGCCTTCGTCGCCTGCCTTGCGCATCTCGATGTCGAGCGGGATCTCGCCAAGGAACGGGACATTGAGTTCCGTTGCGATCTTCTTTCCGCCACCTTTGCCGAAGAGCTCGACTGGCTTGCCGCAGTGGGGGCAGAGCATCCCACTCATGTTCTCGACGATCCCGATGACCGGCAGGCCGAGTTTCTCGATGAATTTTACAGATTTCCGGGCATCGAGCGTTGCCACGTCCTGCGGGGTGGTGACGATGACAGCACCGCGGACATTGGGGGCGAGCTGGGCGATCGTGAGCGCCTCGTCACCGGTGCCTGGAGGCAGGTCGACGACAAGGTAGTCAAGGGAATGCCAGTTGACATCGTTGAGGAACTGCTGGATCGCGGTCATCTTCATCGGCCCGCGCCAGATGACGGGTGTGCTCGTGTTCTCGAGCAGGAACGCCATCGAGATGACCGAGAGGTTGCCGGTCACATGAACGGGTTCGATCTTGTTGTCCATGATTGCCAGCTTGTGGTCCTCGATCCCGAGCATCTTGGGGATATTGGGGCCATGGATGTCAAGGTCAAGGAGCCCCACCTTCTTCCCGGTAGCCGAAAGCGCGTAGGCGAGATTGACCGAGACCGTTGATTTCCCGACACCGCCTTTGCCGGATAACACAAGGATGACATGCTTCACGTCAATGTCTGCCTTGGGCGGCAGGCCTGCCTTCGTCTTACTATCCGATGTACAGGTGGCGGCTGTGGCACAGCCGGCGCAGTTATGATCGCACTCCTCTTCCGGTTTTTTGGATTTGCTGGTGTTCTTTGCCATGGTATCGCTCTGAATATGGGTCAATCGTGTACTCGTACCAGTTGATCCGCTGATACAATAAAGATGTGGAAATCATCCCTTCTGCAACTAGTAGTCCCAGACAATTGAATATATAGATGTTATTGGAAAGTACTTTATCTAAGTACGTACTATAAAGTTTCAATGAAGAAGCGGTATATCGTTGAATTAACGCAACAAGAGCGGAAACAGCTGACGGGAATTGTCAAGCGAGGGAAAGGCCCGGCATATCGAATCCGACACGCATACGTCCTGTTGCATGCAGATAAAAATAAATCCGGTAAGACCGATGAAGAAATAGCCGGCCTGTTACATTGCCATTGTCAAACAGTTTTCAATATACGCAAGAAGTATTTCGAAGAAGGCCTGACTCGTGCAGTCGGGAGAAAAGCCCAGGAATCATCACCCGTTCCCCGAAAACTGGATGGAGCAAAAGAAGCCCGGCTTATCATGATAGCATGCGGTCAACCCCCGGAAGGCTATGCCAATTGGACCCTTGATCTTCTCGCAGACAAAATGGTTGAATTAAAAATTGTCGATACAATTTCAGGAAAAACAGTTGGGCGCGTCTTAAAAAAACGAGTTAAAGCCTCACCTGCGGCAATGCTGGGTCATTCCACCGCAACAAAACGCTGAATTTGTTGCACACATGGAAGACATTCTGGACCTGTATCAACGTCCCTATGACCCGGATGTTCCCTTGATTTGCATGGATGAAAAGCCGGTCCAGTTACTCGGAGACACCCGGGAATCTTTGCCGGCTATTCCTCAATATCCCCTTCGATACGACTATGAGTATACCAGAAATGGAACTGCCGCAATATTTCTCTTCACGGAACCTCTGAAAGGATGGAGGAGAGTCAATCCCCGCAGACACAGGAAAAAAGTGGACTGGGCTCACGAAGTCAGGGAATTATTGGTGACTGATTACCCAAACGCCAGAAAAATAATTCTTGTCTGTGATAACCTGAATACTCATACCATCGGGGCATTTTACGAGGCGTTCCCTCCCGAAGAAGCATCGGTTCTTGTCAAACGCCTGGAGATCCATAACACACCCATACATGGAAGCTGGCTCAACACCGCCGAAATAGAATTGAGCGCTTTAACCCGACAATGTCTTGATCGAAGATTGGATAATCTGGAATTGCTTATCCAGGAAACAAAAAAGTGGGAAACCGCCAGAAATCACAACCAGAAACCGGTCGTCTGGCAGTTTACTTCTGAAAATGCAAGGATCAAATTAAAACGGTTGTACCCTCAATTTTAGTTGTCCCTCTCTACTACCCTGAAATGGGTCTTTTTCAAGTTTCGGAGGGTCAGGGAATTTTCGGTTGTGTGCGGAACACGACGGAGTACTAAAATTGCTAATATGACCGACGAATTACGAAAAATTCTCCAGTT
>JBFYKS010000279.1:0-3151 GCA_041305785.1 Methanoregula sp.
TATTCATCCGGCTCTTCAGAACATGTTCGGTGACCCCGGGGATTGTACGGTTCATCGGGTCGTACGTGATGAGGTGGACCGTGTGCCCTGCTTCTGCGAAATACTCTGCCCAGCGCTGGGTATGGATGCTGCGGCCGTCAGCGATGAGGAGGAGGATCATATTATCGCTCCGTTCTTTGACCGGATCGGGTCCCGTCATCGAATTCGGCAAAGACCATGACCGGGACCCCGTCCAGATCGTCAACGATCCATGGGTAAATTGTCACCCTGAGCGGGGACGTTGTCAGTTCAGGGTCCGAGAGGTTGAGGTCTTCTGCGAGAATGATCGGTTCCTGTTCGCAGAGAAAGGCGCGGTGGCATGCCCTTCCCTCGTCGCGGTGAGACGGGTTGGAGATGGAGATCGTATCGGTCCCGAACAACCGGAGTGAGGGGCAGGTTTTCCGGAGAACTGCCGGGAGTCCGGGATCGATCCACGGGTGTTCTTCGCAATAGCGTCTTGGATCCCCGGCCCGGTGCCGGTACATCCCGGTGCGGATGAACAGCCCTTCTGCATTACGGATTTTTTCAAGATAGGGGCCAAGCCTGGCAATATCGACGGCAGTATTTTCCTGTATCTCAAGGTCAACACAATACACCGGCGCGATCTCATAACAGCCGCCAAGAATCTCGCGGGTGGTCTCTCCTCCCGGGCAGAAATGGCGGGGGGCATCGATGTGCGTGCCGGTATGGTTCGATACCGTGATTTGTGACGTGTTTGCGCTGTCGCCCCGTTCCATGGATTTTACCTTCTGGCAGGAGAATGGCGGAGTGCCCGGGTAAAGGGGGGTCTCTGCAGATACCGGGTAGGAAAGGATCTTTTTCATTTCCTCTGCTCCAGGTAGATGGTCAGGTCATCGAGATCGGTAATGGTATGCACAACCCCATCATGACGGGTGAAAATATCCGGGTTGCCTGGGGGGATCCTCCCGATGAACGGCACGTGGCATTCCTGTGCCGCACGCAGGTCATTGATGGCATCCCCGACAAAAATCGTATCAGCGGGTTCAATCTGGTTTTGTGCAAGAATTGTCCGGATATGGTCGGCCTTTCTTCCCGGTGACCCGAACACCCTGGTAAAGTAGGGGGAAAGTCCCTTGTTTTTCACAATGCGCTTCAGTTCATCCTCCGGTGTTGCAGAGACGATGTAGAGGGGGTATCGCGGGGCTGCCGCATCAAGGAACCGCACGGCGCCTTCGACAAAGGGGGCAATCAGCACGGCATCTTCAACAAGGGTTGAGAAACTCCGGGAAAGGTACGCGAATTTTTCTTCGGACAACTCCTCGTGGAGGATGTTTTTAAAAATATGGCGGAACTTATCGAACCGGCTCATCCCCCCGTTTTCGATATGGAACCGGACGATCTCGTCCACATGCTGAGGCGAGAACGAAAAAAGCGAACGGAACGCCCGCGTCTTCACGTCAACGGATTCCAGGATGACGCCGTCGAAATCGAGGATGATGAGTTTATACACGATATTCACCGTCTTTTTGCAACAACCATCATGTGGGAGGAAAGGTTATTGCGCGCGAGTACTTCCTGAAATGATTCCCGGATCGGAGTGTCAGCAGAAGCGATTGACCTGATAAACGCGTCCTTTACATCATCGATCTGTTTTGCGACTATATCGATATCGAGTTTACCAGGAGTCGTTACCTCGCAGAGGTCAAAATTGTTCCGTTCGAGGAGCACCTTAATGGAGTCCGGAGTAAAAAAGTTGATGTGATGAGGCGGATGGATCGATCGGGAGCGTTCACGGAGGATCTGGAGGTCAAAGCCGGCCCAGGAGAGGGTTGTCAGGATAAGGAGAGCTCCTTTTGGAAGAACCCGGTAACAGGATTCCAGGAAAGCATCAGGGTCGTGCAGGTGTTCCAGCAGTTCAAAAGAGGTCGCTGTGACGATCTTCCCCCCGGGCAGATCTGATGTGGCGACATCCTCCATGGGTTTTGGAATAATGGTGATACCCTTTTCCTTGCACACGTTACCCAGAGCAATGGATGGTTCAATACCGGCAACCCTGCACTGCGGGGGAAGGAGTTTTTGCAGTTCTTCACAAAATACACCAAAACCGCAGCCGATATCGAGAACCACCGATCCGTGATCCGGTGTTCCGTAATAGTCTCCGATTTTTTTCACAACAAGTGCTGCTTTTGGCCGGATCAATTTTATTCGCCGGGCCTCCTCGGTTTCACGATAAAAATTGGTTGCCCAGAAATTAATTGAAGGGGAGTCGCAATAATACCGCTGGAATGTGTCGGAAGAGGGCCGGGGGTTTACGTACAATGTCCCGCACTGGTCGCACTCCTCGTAATCAAAACCGATTTTTCTGAACTGGAACGTGCTGGTTTCTGATCCGCAGGCCGGGCACGGGATATACCGGAATGACGATGATAAAAAAAATGTTGTAATGTCCCGTTTTGCCAGTTCCAGGTAATGGCTGAACAATGCGTCTGGTCTGATCTCTTCTTCTTTCATGGATGCTCACTCCGCTTGTGTCTAAATTCCGCCAGCATTCCGCGGTTTTTTATTCTCTGTTCGTGAGTTGCTCTCCGCTTTTTTACTCAGTTTACAGATATAGAATTTTTTAAAGCAGCCGCAGAAGACGTCCTTCTCGACAGCATGGTTCCAGAAATAAAAGACGAACCGGTCGATGAGCGTCCTCTTCTCATCCAGTACGCTGACCGTCTCTTCGTCCCTGATAACGAACGGGGTATGTGATATAACCGAACCAAAGTCATTCCGGTCAAATTCGAAGATATGATGCTGGTAGATGGGCCTTCCTGGATCGTAATTGTAGCGGTGTATCTTTGTCTTTTCAACATGGGGAATGGAGAGGATGAGGTCATGTGAGCACACGCGGCCGATCTCGTTGAGTAATGAAATCGGGTTTGGTACATGCTCCAAGGTTTCGAAAAGGAGGATTGTATGAATTGAATTTTCCTTAAATGGAAGGTGTTCAATATGAGCCTTGACCGTCTGCATCCCCCTCATTTTAAGTGACAACACAGCAGGATCGCTGATATTAACACTGAGTCCTTCCCTGCCGCAGCTCTTGAGGAAAATACCGTTTGAATCCCCAAGGTCTGCAAGCAGGTGGTCATTGTTAAATGTACCA
>JBFYKS010000280.1:0-3043 GCA_041305785.1 Methanoregula sp.
TAGGCGATGTTCATCGGATCCGTGCGGGTGCGGATGAAGATGCCATCCATCTGGGGGATCCGGTTGATGTCTGTCGGGAAGAGGAACTCGGCATGGTGGCCCAGGTTTTCTGCTACATCCCGGCAACGGATCAGGGCCGTGAGCTGCTCGGCATTGGCAAGCGTTTTACGGTCAACAAAGATGCCAAGCCGGCTCATAAGAACTCCTGGTGATGGAGGTATGCCATGAGAAGCGACCGTTCGGCCGGTGACATACGGCAGTACCGCGTTGGCGCAAGCGACGAGAGCCGGTACGAGTTGCCATCCGTGACCATAACCAGGGTGACGAGCGGGATTGCGAAGAGCTCGTACACCTGTCTTGCGAGCTGCTCTGCGCCATCGGATGGGGAGGACGTTTTGCCAAAGACCGAGATGCAGGTACTGATCGTTGCACCGGCCGGGATCTTCTGGTAACAGACCGGGTACTTTCCGCAGTTGGTGAGGTGCCGGACCGCCTCCTTTGCCTGCGTGTCGTCATGAACAACGCAGTAGTCAGCGGTGCTGGCAAAGTAGTTGAGACCGTACAGGATGGACGGGAGCGGGACATACCCCTGCGAGATGCCCCAGTCGCAGACCGGGATTCCGGCAAGGCGTGCCCGCTCAAGGCAGAGGGGAACAACCGATGCATCCAGAACAGCGCTGCTCGCAGGCATAACCTCCATCCCATCCAGTTCGTGGCGCAGGATGGTGTAATAGGCCTCGGTCTTGTAGGCATAGCTCTCGCTGATGATGTGGTTGATATCACCCAGCCGGAGTTCTAAAAACGCGTCCCGGGTGAGGGCCGGTTCGTGCCGGGCTGCTCCGGGACTGGTGTTTTTCCGTACCTGGGCGGGGATCTCCGGATACGCCCGTGCAGGGATGTCGTCCATGGGCAGGCGGGGGACGCAGGAGTGCAAAGCCGGAACGGTTCCGATGCCGGTCCGTGAAACTGCGGGATCCGGTACCAGGTTCAGCGGGATCCCCCCCGTACTGCCTTCCTGTTCATAAAGGACGGGATGGTCCTGCTGTGCAATGCATGAAAAGACCGGCTGGTTCTTCGCAGAAAATACTGATCCGGTGAACCGGGGAAAAACAGCCTATGATCTTCCTTTGTGTCATCGTCTTTTGGACTATCATTCATAGGGAACACTAATCCAATCGAATCATTGGATTGTCGTATTTGAGCTGTTCTCACGGGCAGATTATGAAGGTATCGCCCGCCCGCATCCTCCAATGGAAAACGCAGATGAGCCTGCGGGTTTTATCCTTTCAGTTTGCGATACCAGCGCATAATCTGCCATAACCTTGATATTTTCTTATGACCATCAGTAATCAGCAATGCATATCCCCACTCCTGAAGAACTGCGGTCGCGCCGCGAGGCGCTCGGCATGCGGCAGACCGAACTTGCAAAACAGGCCGGGATCAGCCAGTCCATGGTAGCCCGGATCGAAGCCGGTAATGTCGATCCCCGGGTCAGCACCCTCAACAAGATCATTGTGGTGCTCAACAGTGCCGAACCAAGGAAGATCCGGGCCGCCCAGATCATGCATACCCCCGTCATGTCCGTACAGCCGCAGGACGCAATCAGCCGGGCCGTGGATATCTTTGAGAAGAACAACATCTCCCAGCTGCCGGTCATCGAGCGGGGTATTCCGGTGGGCTGCATATCCGAATCGGTGATCGTGAAGGCCATCGAACAGCAGCGCCTCCACCGGACCCATCTCTTCTTTGTCAGGGATTTCATGGAAGCCGGCTTCCCCACCGTCCCCCCCGACATGGACGTGGAGACGGTCATCAACATCCTGCAGCAGAACCATGCCGTTCTCGTGGTGGAAGGCCGGGCGGTAAAAGGCGTGATCACCAAGCATGACCTGATCTCGCTGATTGTCTGAAAATCCCTTCCGATTCCCCATATTTTTTTGTTTTTTCCTGCCCGTATCTTTTTCCCCTACACAAAATTATTTATAGGGGGATGCAGGAGTGATATTTAGCGTGACCTGTGTCACGGATGGGAGGAAAGAATGGCAGAAGAATCTGATGAGATCAGCAGCATGACCGTGATCGGGATTGGCATTGTATTGTTCATTGCAATTGTGGGGATTTGGTACCTGTTCATAAAATAATCCCCCCAAAAAATTCAGAGTTTTGAGACAAGGTCCCGGAG
This sequence comes from Methanoregula sp., assembly GCA_041305785.1. Taxonomy (GTDB): domain Archaea; phylum Halobacteriota; class Methanomicrobia; order Methanomicrobiales; family Methanospirillaceae; genus Methanoregula. The sequence continues at coordinate 2,183 of JBFYKS010000280.1, forward strand.
CACCGAACCCGGTTCTTTCGATTTTACCACGCTTGAGGCAAGGAGCACCCCGTCTGTTCCAAGGTCAACGGCAATTTTTACGCATTCGCCGGACTGGATCCCGGCACCGGTTAAGACTTTTGCCTTTGGGCTGACCGCCCGCACCGCGGCAACCGAGCGCCGGATGATCTCCGGGTTTGCCTTTGAGACCGATACGCCGCTCCCGATGAGCTCGGGCGGTTCGATGGCAACATAATCCGGCCCGAGTGCTGCGGCTCCTGCGCTCGTCATCTCGTTGTTTGAACAGACCACCGATATGAGTTCACGGGCCCGGAGTCCCCGGACGGATGCCTCGATCTCGGCGATCGTCAGCCGGCGCTCGGAGTGGTTGACAAGCGATCCCCGGGCGCCCGCGGTGTGGATGGCCTCCACCGTGATATGACCCGTGTTCGCGCCGGGTTCACAGCCGTCCACGTGCTGGGCATAGACCGGAATGCTGAAGTGGTGGCAGAGCGGGTGAAGGTCGATATAGGAGGGGGCGACTCCGATGGTCACGCCGCTCTCTTCTGCAACCTGCTCTGCGGCTTTTGCGATCATGTGGGCACGGTTGCCCATTCCTTCCTTGTAGGTCTTTAAGTTTATCAGGATCAGGGGGGATGTCATGAAAATGCTCCTAAATAATCCGGTACTCTCACGTAGGTGTATCTGGTCCCGGGTATGATGAATTTTTTTGCCGGTGTCGTGATGGTCATTCCTTCAGGCCCCGGAGGAAGTGGCCGGTCGTGACCCCGCCAAGCGCGATCCGGTTGATCCCGTCCATCCCCAATGCAATGCGGGGTGACGGGCGGCCGGTTGCCGGGTTTTGGGCGGACTCATCAAGGG
>JBFYKS010000281.1:0-2903 GCA_041305785.1 Methanoregula sp.
TCATGCTGTGTCCAATCGGTTTCCCGTTTTTTTACCATCATGATCCCGATCGCGAAAAAACCCGTTCCGGATAAATCGCTGACCGGTTTTGATCTGCAAATCGATGAGCGAATTTGATCTCAGAATCGGTCAGCGAATTTCACTTTTCAATCGGCGGGCGATTGAATGTGAGTTACACGGCAGTCATTACAGGCGGGGCAAAAACCGATGAGCGATTCTGGTATGAAAATCGATGAGCGATTTCTATTGTTCAATCGATCCGCGAATTTGATTTTCAAATCGATCAGCGATTCTAAAATGGCATTCGCGATCCCGGTTGCGATTAAAAAACCGATCCCGATCGATCGCGTTCGCGTTTTTCGATCCGGCAAAACCCCGTGCAATTCCTCTCCCCTCCTCCTTTCAATACCGAAGATAAACAGCAGGTGTATCACCTGTATAACCAGTTGATAATCATTTGTTATTTACTTCAGGTAAAAATAAACACAATTAATACTCATATGCGCCAAACAGCCGGGATGGTGTGATATGATGAATACCAACCGGTTTTTCGGAATAATGGGAGCCGTTCTCATTATCGGTTTCCTGCTGATGGCAGGATGCACAGGTGAACAGAAGTCCGCTGAGAAACAGCCCGTGAACGCGTACGTTGCCGCGGGTCTCAAGAAACCCATGGACGTGGTGATTGCCAGGTACACGAATGAGACTGGCATATCCGTCATCCCGAACTATGGTCCCTCGGGCGGGCTCTATGCCCAAATCAGCCAGGGGCAGCCCTGTGACCTGTATTATTCTGCAGATTACAGCCTGATCGAGAAACTCGAAAAAGAAGGCAAAGTGGCCGAGTCCGAGAAGTTCATGAAGGAGTTTGTTGTCATGACCGTCTCAAAGACCGGTAAGGAGAAAGGACTCACAAAGGCAACCGATCTCACAAAAGAGAACATCGTTGTTGCAGTAGCTGACCCCAGCGCCCCGGTGGGCGTCTATTCCGAGAACGTGTTAAAGAACCTCAAGATCTGGGATACCTTAAACACCATGGGCAACATCAAGACCCGGCCAAGCACGGTGAACCAGGTAGCCCTGATGGTCAACAGCGATGAAGTGGATGCCGGGTTCACCTACAGCAGCACCGCCGTCCTCTACAAACTGGAGACCGTGGAAAAATACGGGTATGACCTGTCCGGGGAGATCATCTTTGGCGATGCGATAATCAAGGGTGGAAACGAGGCCGGAGCAAAGGCCTTCCAGGACTTTGTCCGCCAGAACAGCGGGGAGTTTACCCAGTACGGCTGGGAGATGTATGCGTAAGGTCAGCATCTGGGAAGTCCTTTTCATCCCCCTCTTTTTCTTCCTGATCGTCTTCCCGATCCTCGCAATCCTCGGGAATGTCACGGTCGAGGGGATGACCCTGACCTTCGGGGACCCCATCTTCTGGATCGCGGTCAGGAACACGCTCATTACGGCATTCTTAGCCGCACTCCTCGGGGTTCTCCTGGCCCTCGGGTTTGGGTATTTCTACATATTCCACCCCGGGACCGTCATGTACAAGATCGCCGATTTCATGAACGACCTCCCCATTGCGCTTCCCCATACCGTTGCGGGGCTTGCGCTCCTGCTGGCGTTCGGCAGGAACGTGATGGGTTTTGTCGGGCCGACCGGTCTTGCCTTCACGCTGCTCGCGGTCGTCCTTGCCATGTTCTTTGTCTCGTATCCCCTTGCGGCCCGGACCATCGCCTCGGCAGCCGAAGAGATTGACAAGGAACTCATCAGCGTGGCACGGACGCTTGGCGATTCGCCGCCGCAGGCGTACCGCCGGGTGGTCATCCCGCTCCTTGGCGAGGCGATCTTCTCGGCGTTCGTGCTCAGTTTTTCCCGGTCGCTCTCGGAATTTGCCGCGGTCATCATGTTTGGCGGCAATGTGCCCGGGATGACGCAGGTGCTTGCAAGCTACGTCTTTACCAAAGTCGAAGAAGGGGAAGTGAGCATGGCCGTGACTGCCAGTGCGTTCTGTATCCTGCTCTCGCTTTTGCTTGTCCTTGTCCTGCGCATGAGGGGGTGGTCGTATTCTCGCAGTGCACAATCTGCATAAATCGTTTGCCGGCCACCGCGTCTTAAACGGGGTGTCACTGGAGATACAACAAGGCGAGATCCAGGTTTTGATCGGCCTGAACGGGTGCGGGAAGACCACGCTCCAGCGTGTTCTCACCGGCATCCTTGAGCCTGACCGGGGGAGTGTCTATATCGACGGGCAGGACGTCACCCTCCTCCCGCCGGAGGACCGGATGATCGGGTATGTCCCCCAGAATACGGGGCTGTTCCGGCACCTTACCATCGAAGAGAATATCCTGTATCCCCTGAGGAATGGCCGGGGATCGAAAGAGAAGTTCAACGAGGCGGTGAAGCTCTTATCTCTTGAGCAGTACCTTGACTGGAAGCCCGAGAAGCTCTCCGGGGGTTACCGTGCCCGCGTGGCGCTTGCCCGGGCGCTGGTGTCCTCGCCCCGCGTGATGCTGCTCGATGAGCCCATCACGGAAGTGGACCGGGCAAAAAAGGAGTATGTCCTGCCCCTGTTCAGGGAGGTCCTCCTGCAGCTGCATATCCCGGTCCTCTACATCACGCATGATCCGTGGGAGGCCGGGCAGATAGGAAATTCGTTCTCGATTATGAAGGACGGGAATGTGGAGCGTATTACGTCTCCCGAAGAGGCATTTGCGGTGATCCGGGAGCAGGCCCGCAGCTGCGGGGAATGAGTTCCCTGCCTTTTCCTCTCTTTTGTGTCCTGCAGGAATGCGGTTCCTATAACCACCCTTTATGCAACCCTTACCGCCGCCCCGCGGTTCCGGGCCGTGGTGAGAAGGGTTGTGCCCCCACCCTGCTCCTGCATGAACGAACGGGCAGCCTGC
>JBFYKS010000282.1:0-4519 GCA_041305785.1 Methanoregula sp.
ATTCCTTCTGATTTTTCCCCCCCCTATAACCTGATTTTCATGCGATAAAACCCTCTTTTTCACCTTTAGGCTCCCGTAACGGGGCAGAAAACGCCCGATTTTGCGACCGCAATCATCGCAAACAAGGATCTGGATGGCTCAAAGCCCACCAGGTACTGGATGCGTGAGGTCCGGATGCCCACTAAAAAAATGGTACACCGCCCGACCCCACTCGCTCATTCGTTTATCCGGATCGCCTGCCTGAAGCATAGTTTCCGTTATAAAAAAAGGTGATTTTGTTTGCCGCTCGCGGAAGTGAACCACCACGGGTTGGTGGGGGGTCGGGCGGTGTACCTGGTCATACAACAACCGAGAGACCCGCAAAACACGAGGCCCGGAAAGGAAGGTCCACTGCCCGGTTTTCCGTCTCTGAATCTCGCGATGAGGAAGAGGACAGGCACCGGTAGTAAAAATATCGTGCGATCAAAAGAGTACACCGTCCGACCCCCCACCATCCACGCCCCATCGACCACCAAACATTTATCAAAAGATCAGAAACGTTCTTTTCCGGAAACCCGCTGCCTCCATCTTGTCCGTTTCATCAGACGGGTTGAAGCTTCCTTGTGGGAGAAGGAAAAACACGGATTTTGAGGAGAGATCCGGAACCAGGGAGCAGGACAATGGCCCATTTCAACCAGAAACCCGGAACAAAGAGTGCAACCCATCATCTCAGGGTACCGATTGCGGATATTGCCGCCTTTGACGCGGTTGTCCGGTCTCTTGTCATGAACAACCCGCTCGGGTGTGTATCCTGCTTAATCGGGAGAAAGAACCATCCGCCGGTTGAGAAGGTACGCGAGATGTATACCGCGAAGTTCGCGTATGAAGATCCAAACGGGAAACGGATTGGCACCGGGCAGGAGATGTACAACTCGGTTGAGGGGTACCAGTACGGCATCGCCGCCGTCATCTCCAATATGGCAAATATCGCGGCTCACCGCGGGAAGGTCAGGCATATGCCTGATAGAGATCTCTTCTCGGTGATCCTGAAATGCCACAACCCGGAAGGGGATCCGTATTTCCTGAGCATAGCCCGCGACCGGGTCACCCTGTCGTCATACACGGATGATGAAATCCGCCATAACGTTGAGCGCTGGACGAACGGGGTGCCAGCGCTGGCTTAAAGCCCGGATCCCGGAAGTGCTCACGCCCACCCAACCATCGCCCACCCGGCAAGGAACCCGAGGATCGTCCCGCCGTTGATCGGCGGCAGTCCTGCCTGCGGTTTGCCGGACATCACGAAGTACAGCAGTACAAGAATGCCGGCAACCGACCCGATCATCGCCCCCAGTGCCGGCAGGTTGATGATCCCGCCGATCTTCGTCCCCTGGATGAACACGTTTGCCGAGACCACGAGGATTGCCGGCATGATCAGGTCGCCCATGCCGATGATGAAGGCCCCCCGTTCGCTGCCCTTGCCCTCACTGCTTTCTTCACCCTCTTCACTGCTGATCTTTCCAAAACCCTCTTTGATGAACGAGTAGTCCCGCCGCTTGGGGATGACAAAGAGGATGGGGGTCTTGAGATCGACTACGCCCTCCGCAAGCGTGATCATGTGTTTGGTCTTGTACACCGAGATCGCGTCATAGACCGCGAGGATGGCGAGCAGGAGGACAACCGGGAGGACTTCGAGCGAGACACCGAAGATCGAAGCGATCCCGGCGCCAATCAGGACCCCCAGCGAATCGATGACGTACCATTCCGGGTACTTGTAGAGGAGGAGCGTTGAGAGGACCGCAAGTACAAGGACGAGGATATTTGCCGCATCGGTTGCACCCATCCCCGCGTACACGAGGGCTGCGTAGATATAGCAGAACGTGAAGAAGATCGAGAGACCGATGATCGCCGCGATCACCCGTTTGAGATTGTATTTTATCAGGATCAGCAGAAAGGCTGTAAATACCAGCAGGATGCCGATGAAGATGAACGGGTTCTCGTACGATGACGGGTCCTCGAACGCCGTGATGCCGGACGCCTGCACGGGCAGCGATATCAGGAGTGCCCCAAACTCAACGGCAAGGAGCAGGAGGGGCATTGCAAGAAGGGGGATTAGGTTCTTTTTGTCCACGCGGGTATCTCCTACATTCAGGTAGTTTAATTAATTTGCTCTCATCATCTAAAAGCATGGAGCTCCGCGAATACTGGATCGATATCCTCCTCACTATTGTCATGGTCGTCTCGACCCTCGTCCTCATCCTCCGCTTCTGGCAGGACATTACCATCGCAATCGCCGCCGCCCTGATGATGCTCTCGATCGGGGGACTCTTCCTCTCCCTCCAGATCAAGATGCGCCACCTGGAAGCTAGCGTCATCGCCCGCGAACGGATGCTGCGCACCAACCTTGAGGAGATCTCAACCCGGATGGTGGACAAGTACGATCTTGCCATATCGCATCTCGATGAACTGGTTGCCGAGATCTCCCGGCGTGCCTACAAATAACATAAAACCAGAATAGTGAGTAACCATGGGCGTAGCAATACGGGACATCATCGCTGAGTACAAGACACCGGTAACCTGGGAAGCGCTGCCGGGCACCGCGGTCATCGATGCCAACAACGCGCTCTACCAGTTCCTAACCATCATCCGGCAGCCGGACGGGACGCCGCTGATGGACCGGAACGGGCGGGTCACCTCGCACCTCTCGGGCATCCTCTTCCGGCTGGCGAGTTTTTTGGAGAAGGGGTTAAAACCGGTCTTTGTCTTTGACGGGAAACCGACCGCACTCAAGCAGGCGACCATTGACGAACGCCGTCAACTCCGCGATGAGGCGGGGGTGAAGTGGAAGGAGGCGGTCGAGCGGGGCGATGAGGAGGAAGCCTACAAACAGGCACGTTCCGCAACCCGCGTTGACGACCAGATCATCGCTACTTCAAAGGAACTGCTCCGGCTCATGGGCATCCCGGTCGTGCAGGCGCCGGGCGAGGGCGAAGCACAGGCATCGTACATGGTATCGAAAGGGGATGGCCGGTACGTGGTCTCGCAGGACTATGACTGCCTCCTCTTTGGCGCACCCCTGCTGGTCCGGAACCTGACGGTCTCCGGGAAACGGAAGATCCGGGGGCGGCAGATCACGGTGAGCCCGGAGCGGATCGTGCTCGCCGATACCCTGGCCGGATTGAAACTCACCCGCGAGCAGCTCATCGAGATCGGGATCCTGATCGGCACGGACTTTAATTCGGGGGTGCAGGGGGTCGGGGCGAAGACTGCCTTCAAAATCGTGCAGAAAGGAGAGTTTCTCCAAAAACTTGCCGAGAAGCAGCCCGATTTTGACCCGGCGCCCGTGATGGAGATGTTCCTCCACCCGCCGGTTACGAATGATTACTCCCTTGAGGCAGGTCATCCCGATCCCGAGGCGATCCGGAAGATGCTCTGCGATGGCTACGACTTCTCGGTTGAGCGGGTGGACAAGGCAATGGAAGGGTTCACCGTGAAAGCCGGCCAGAAGACGCTCGAGAGCTGGTTTTAGGGATGACTGGGTAAAAGCCCGGAAGAACCGGGCATGAACCGATTCGGGCCACATCCGAATCATGAAAATGCCTTAACCAGTATGAGCATCCCCACCCCTTTCGAAGCAGGGATGGCAGGAGGATGGGTATCAATTATCCAAAAGGAGGTTTTCCTATGAAAATCACGATCCTTTTGAGCGTTTCCTGAGGACGGTAGCACTCGCTGGTTGCGATGCCTGCCGCCGCCCCCGCGGGGGCGCTCCCGCGGCGGCCTCACTTCGGTTTTTTATGAAATGCCCCACAAGAGCTCATCCGTCCAGAGGGCCACGCATTGAGTCCCCGAGGGGCGTTATCGCATCCGCAAGCCCTGGACCATTGCGCGAAGTTGGGGGCCGTACCGCCCTCATAAGGAGCGTAAGGGTACGGGCGAGGACGGTTGTGTCCAAATTTTTGGCTCTGTAGAAACGGACATGAACGAGCGTTCACACCTGAATGATGAAAATCAGGGGTATTGGACAACGGGAGGGGCCCCCGTCTCAGGGCCCCTCACTGGGCACGGCGGGGCAGATTACCATACCAGGAATACCACTCATTGAAGCCGCCGCGGGGCGCCCTGCGGGGCGGCGGCCGTTCATCGCAAACGGGGGTTTGGGGGCATCAGCCCCCATCATCTTTTTTTTTATGATTTTCATGAGAAATCATCATGATGCACACTCAAGCGAAATTTGCGAAGGTGACCCCCTCTCTCCCAAGAGTGGGGGAGGCAACATGCGGGGGCAAGCCCCCAAAACCCCCCCATTCCCGATGAAAATTTTTCGCATGGGTCCCCATCCACGGCCATGCTCCACAAAGGCGAGGGTCGACGAGACCCCGAGTGCCCGTGGCTCCATCGCAATCGAATCCAGAAAGGGGGTCAGAATTTCTCCAGAGCAAATCTAAAATGCTCAGAACTTCTCCGGAAACACGATCACAAACCGGGTCCCGGGCTCCTTTTCCACCTTCATCTCCCCGCCGAGCTGGTGGACGAGAACGCC
>JBFYKS010000283.1:0-3246 GCA_041305785.1 Methanoregula sp.
GATAACCCGCCATAGTGGATCGAGTACCATGACGGAACCGGGCGAGATTGTCATGCAAAAACCGGATGACGAACTGCACACCTGCCCTGCCTGCGGGTATGCGCTGGGATTCCATACCTCGTTTGTCAGTGCAAATGCCGGCAGGGACAACCCGATCAAGTCCACCCGGGAGGTGTACCGGGTCATCCTCATCTGCCCGGAGTGCGGGGCCCGGTACGACGTGGGATGGCGGGTCTCGTTTGCCGAGTTCGAGAGCCGGTTTGTGAAGGCACCACCCGTTCATGGAACTCCCCCTGCGGCACCCGTCACTTCCGTATCTGTCCTTCCCCTGCCCCCAAAAGCGAGCCATGACAAACCCACACCCGAATAATAACCCCCTGCGTCCTGCCGTGATGGTGGTTCATGGCCCGGAAGCCTTTGACCAGGGCGATGTTGCATGGTTCCTTTCTCATGTCCGGCCAGGCCGGGTCATCGTTGCGGGCGTGATGGCACGGACGGCGGCCGAGGAGTCCGGGCTTTGCGTGGAATTTGACGGCCGGCCGCCCAGCCGGGTTATCGCGGATCTCGAACCTTCGGCCTTTCTTTTCAACCGCGGCAAGACCCCGCACTCGGGCCGGGTCTTCGGCGGGATCGTGGCCTCGCGCCTTGGCACCCGGGGGCTGGTGCACATGGAATGTTCATCGAAAACGGTCTTTGTGTGGAACGGCGGCGACCCTATGCTCGCGCAGCACCTTTCCACCCTGACCGGGTTTGCCGTCGAGATGGCAGCGGCTGCGGAGCCACCGGTGGAAGGGACGCGCCGGATCCGCGGTTGTATTCCGGGCGAACCGGTGTACGTGAACGGGATCGTCATCGGTCGGGCGACTGCGGAGATGGTCGAACTGCGGGAGAGCGGTGGCCGGATCGAAGGTGTGAGCGGCCTTGACCCCAAACCGCACGGGCTTGAGAAGCTCCACCGGAACGGGATGGCCGGGATCAGCACCGCGTGGTGCAAGAGCGGCGCGGTTCGGTCCGCTCCGGCAAAAGACGGCGGCAGTGCTCCCTGGCAGGGCAGGGTTGCCGTCATCGATCACTGCGGCCACACGATTTACCACAAGCTGGGAACAGATTGCTGCGGCGTGCTTGCCATCGGCGACGACACCACGGCGGTCTGCGGCCACATCTGCCTGCACCGGGGGATCCCCGTGCTCGGGATCACCGATCATGACCGCGACACGATCCTGCCGTCCGCCTTTGCCCCGGGCTCGGTCATCCTCGACACGCGGCCGGAGCGGGACGATGATGTGGGGGCAGAGGTCGCCAGCCTGGTGCCACGAGAACCGGTCGACTGGGCGGACTGGGTTCAGGAGATAATCGTCCATCTTGGGGAGCGGGCGAAGGTCGTCCTCGACCTGCGGGAGGCCCGGCCATGATGCGCTGTGCCGAGTGCAAGGGAAAGGGGCTGTGCGGGCTCCCCCGGTGCCCCATCATGAGCCGGTTCCACGCGCAGGTTGCGATGAAGCCGTCGAGCATCTACCAGGGCAGTTCCCCCTCCGTCTTCATCGGGAGTTACGGCTACCCCGATCTCCGGGGCGGCCCGCTGCTCATCAACGATTCCGACAACCCCCCGGACTGGCTGAAAAATAATCTCGGCATGGACGAGATCGTCGGCATCCGCGCCCGGACCATTCGCGGGAACGCCGGCCTGAACGCTGTGGGCGGCAGCCTCCAGGAGATCGCCCTCTCTGCAAAGCCCATCGATGTCGATGTCTCGTTTGAGAAGCCGGTTGCGTTCTCACTGAACTTTGATGGCACGGTGGCCCCGGTCGGGTTCACCGGCGCGGTGAAGAAGATGGACCTCCTCGGGAGCGCCACGGTCGGCCGGGCGGTCGACCGGATCACGTCCGACACCGATATCGGGGCGGTGGACGCAGCGCTGGCCCTTGCCGGGGACGGCGTGGACGTGTACCAGATCAGCAAACTGATGACTGCGGGGCTGCTTGGGAAACGGCGTACGTTCGTCCCGACCCGGTGGGCAATCACCGCGGTGGACGACGCCGTCTCGACCGGCCTCAAAAAAGAGATCGCACGGTTCCCGTCCGTTGACGGGATCTCGGTCTTTTCGGGTGAACTCTTCGGCAACCGGATCGTCTGCATCCTGCTTCCGGGCGACTGGCGGTACGAGATGATCGAGATCTGGCAGGAGCAGTCGCTCTGGGGCGGGCCGGGCGAGGTGATCGTACAGGACCGCGAGGGCATAAAAAAGAGCGGGTACTCCCCGATATCAGGGGCGTATTACTCGGCCCGGCTTGCGGTCTTGGAGCACCTCAAATCCATCCGCAGGTGCGCCCGCGTCATCCTTGTCCGGAACACCTCGGGCGAGTACTGGGCGCCGCTTGGGACGTGGGTGGTCCGCGAGGCGGCCCGCAAGGCGATGGCGGCCCCGCCACTCCGGTGCGAATCGCTCGACGAGGCGGTCCGGCACGCGGTCGCCATCACCGGGTCGGACCGCTGGGTGCCGCACAGCACGCTGATTCCTGAACTCAGAACGCAGCGGACGTTGTTCTCCATTTTTGACAGCAAATTATGACGATTGTATCTCGATTGAACTGGTTCCAACCGCGTAAGTCCTAACAGATAATGACCGGCCGTACCGGTGTTGTTCCCCTGGAACACCGGTATGATCACAATAACCATTACTCTCTTCAATCAACGCTGATGGAAGACACCATATCAAAGATCTGTCCCCGCAAGGGAGGTGCCGATAAAAAAACAGTGCTCATCTCCATCCCCCATCAGTCCAGACGGGGGATGTCACGCGCCAGCTCAAAAGGGTTTCGGAAGCCCGTCCGCGCCTCTGGCACTACGGCTATTACGAACATGACAACCGGTTCCCTGCCCGCGGGCAGGCTGGACTATCCGGAAAGAAAATGTACCTCCGTGCAGCATGCGTTATGGCGGTAATGGCACTCTCTTCGGGGAGTCCCAGATGTAGACAACCGAATTGGTATCCAGATCCACATACACATGGAGAATCCTGGATTCCGTAGCGATGATCACATCCGGTGTGTGACGGATCTCCTCCGCTTCTCCTTCGGCAATGGATGTTGTTGCATCAGAGTGGACATCCATAATTGTCCATGGTTCAGTCAGGTATGTCCTGACCGAAGAATTGTCAAGGGCAATGCTGATGGCAGCAGCGGTTGTGTTATCCGTCCGGTTCGAATCCTCTGTTCCTGCCGGCAGGGTGCATCCCGCAAGAATGAT
>JBFYKS010000284.1:0-3438 GCA_041305785.1 Methanoregula sp.
AGCGCAGGGCGCTTTCGGGAACCCGGTGGAGATGAAAAGCAGAACGATTTCAGGGATATGTATTTTTTTGCCAAAAAACGACCATGACGGGTGAGACAAGATCAGGTATTGGTATCAACCGGCGCTTTGACAATAATATCCACGAGCTCGTCATCCTCGTACACGGGTACCAGTTCCCCGTCTGCGATCATCCGGGTGATCACTTTGTACATCACTTCACGTAACCCTTCAGTTCCCTTCGCCACGATCACACACCTCTTGAGTGATACTTTACTGTTCTGATGGAAAAACAAATACTTTGTGATCCGCAAAAGCCCGGGCCGGGAACCTTCACGATGGCGCGTACCACACCGGCAGGTAACGGGCAGTTTGCCATTTTCACTCCCCGCCTCCCCACCCACTTATATCCCATTACATGCCAAAAGTAAAATCAACGAAGAGATCCGTGAGGTGAAAAGCTGACGTTGAAAAGATCCTACGAGGAATCGATCACCCTGATCCTCGAACGGATCTCGCACCAGATGCCGTATGACCTGGTTGAGAAATTCTCGGAGTTCAGTCATCTCACGCCGGGGGATATCCATCCAATAACGGGTAAATGCAATGGCATCGTCAGCGCCATTGACGGGAGCAACGCAATCATTGCCGAGTCCGGCAGTTTCGGGCTCGCGGCAATCCGTGCAGCCCATACCGATTTCTCTGAAAATGCCCGTCGTGCCCGTGCAATCACCCCGCTCACGGTCGTCTCAATTGGCCCTGAAGACGAGAGCGAGGACTTCAAAGTCCTCATGAACGACTGTTTTGGCATATTCCCCGGAACCGGTCTCCCGAACGATGATGCAGAACGGGTGTCGGCAATCCTTAGGGACACCCTTGAATACTGGATTGCACAAAAGCAGGCAAAGACCCTGCCGGAGGGATCGCTCCTCCTCCTTGACGGTGCATTACGGGTCACCGATCAGAATCACGATCCGGTCCTGCAGGAGATCATCCGCACGGCCCAAAACCGGGGCATCCTCCTCGCTGCGGTAACCAAGCGGACGCGGGCAACCTGGGGAGGGGGCCATCCGCTCCTGCCGGCAATCGGGGGCCTTGTCCGCGAGTCCGGTCTCACCGGCCCATGGTGGGCACGGATAGATGAACATCTCCTGGACAGTGCAGAGTACAAGCGGGGGCGGCAGGGCGATCTCTATGTGGCATCGTTCCATCCCACGAAGAACTCTCCCCTCAAGCTCGAACTGCCCAAAGGGACCGATGAACAGATGGTTGAAGAGATCATGAGCTCAATAGTTGCCTGTTCAGATGACGGGAGAATTCCCGGTTACCCCTACCCGCTCCTGGATGCCCACAGGACCGTGGTGATCGATCAAACGGTGACAGACCAGGTCCGGCAGGACCTGATGAGAGGCTTTGCATTGCAGGGAATGAACAAGGAGATCTTTGATCTGTTATTTGGTGATATCCATGATGACTTTAAACGATATTGAGAATGTCGACAAGAGCAAATTCCGCCTGATCGGCAAGAGTGTGCTCGGGTACCGGTTCATCGTGCCCCACGATGCAGAACTCTTTGTCGGGGACATTGTCAAAATCCATGATGCAACAAAACAGTTCACCTTCTTTGCAAAGGTCATCGACCTCTTCCACGAGAGCAATTTTGCCGACAGGAACTGGGACACCCGGCCGTTCTCCGAACATTTCTACGGGCTCGGGGAAGATGTCTTCATCGGTGTTGAAGCAGTCCCGCTCGGGTTCATCGATGAGACCCGGACATTCCGGAAGCCACGGACAATTCCCGTAAAATTCTCCGATGTCACGATCCCGGATGCAGGGGACTTTGAATTCTTGAAAAACCTGATGGGCGATATCGAAGTGGGAGTCATGCGGACCGGCCAGCAGGATCTCAAAGAGGTTCCCATTAAAATCCCAAGCGAAGTACTGCCCCAGCATATGGGAGTGTTTGCCACAACGGGTATGGGGAAGAGCAACTTCATGCGGGTTTTTTGTGCCTCGTGCATGAAAGAGCAGAAGTTCGGTCTCTTGATCGTTGACCCGCACGGCGAATATGTTACCGGAGGGCCTTCCAGCACGGGAAAACCAACCTCCGGTCTTCCCCGGTATACTGAAGGAATAACCGGGCTCTCGATCTTCACGATCAATGAGTCACACCGGAAAAATTATGCAGCCAACCGGCTCTGGCTGGAATACGATGATTTCCGGATGAGTGATCTCACTATCCTGTATAATCTCTCTGAAGCGCAGGGGGAAGTTGTGGAATCACTGGATGATATTGACTGCAGCAGGACAATTCCCTTCTTCCTCACAACCGATGTCGAAACCCTTCCGGACGAGATCAACCAGGGCAGGTATCATGGCGATTATCCGGATATTGCTGAGAAATTACGGGGCTTCCATCCCTCAACCCTCAAGTCCATCAAGCGGAAGATCAGTATCATTGTCGAGGGAAACCGGCGGTTTTTCCGCGAGAAGGGATCGGTATTTCCGGAGATCCTTTCAGCCCTGCACAACAACAAGGTGGTTCTTGTTGACATCCCCCAGATGAGCGAACGCAGCGAACTATTCGTGCTCTCGGTAATCACCCGTAAGATCCTGCATGAGCACCGGAAGACTGCCGAGAGATTCGGTGTTGAAGAGGAGACCCCCAGTCAACAACAGGTCCTCATTGCAATCGATGAAGCACAGCGGGTTCTTGCACGCGAGGGCTCGTCAACCCAGGTGTTTCGTGAATGTGCAATGGAGGGGAGAAAGTTTGGCGTCGGCCTCTGCGTCATCACCCAGCAGCCAAAGAACGTTGACCCGAAGGTTCTTGCCCAGATCAACACGTTCGTGATCATGGGCCTCGGCGACCGGGGCGACCGCGATATCGTGATGGGCAGTGCCAAGCAGGATCTGTCCCGGATGGAAGTTGAGATCCAGACCCTGGACCGGGGGGAGGCTATCATCAGCACCCTCAAGATCCCGTTCCCCATCAGTACCCGGATCCACCTGTTTGAGGAGTACATTGCAACGCTCAACGCGGTAAAGAAACGCGATAATCGCGAAGGCTTTGAGACCACGTTTTAAAAAAAAGCCATCAACCTGATGATCCCTTCTGCAACCGGTTCACAACATTTTTCCCATCCGTTCCCCGATACCTGCTTGAGAGTGATGCCGGCCGGGAAGGGAACGGGCAGGGGGCGGGGGTCATGACGAGACTGGATGATTTTTTAGAACCGCTGGACCGGGGGATCTGGGAGGTTGCCGTACCAAAAGAGATGGTCACCGAACCGCTTGATACCGGATGGAAAAAGTCCCCAATCAACGTCCCTTCCCCCGGAACGATTGCCTGTTTGCGGAAAGGCCGGTTTCACGTGCACGAGACGGAAGATGAATGGCGGGTGCACCTTGACCGGTACGACCCGGCAGTCCATCCCCTGC
>JBFYKS010000285.1:0-6002 GCA_041305785.1 Methanoregula sp.
TGGTGGATGTGGGCCCCGAGCACCTCCTTTGATGCGTGGAGGAGGACGTGGGTTGCGGTGTGGTGGCGCATGAGCGACCAGCGCCGCTGTTCGTCCACCATCCCCTTCACCCGGTCGCCACGGCTGAGCATACCGCCGCTGACATGATGGAAGATCACCTCGCCCACCTTGACGACATCGTCTACATGGACCATGCTCTCAGCGGAGACGAGCGTACCGGTATCGGCCGGCTGCCCGCCGCCCTCAGGATAGAAGATGGTCTGGTCGAGCACCGCGTAGTTGTCGAAGAAGTCGAGCACGACCGCCTCGAATTCGATTGCCGAAGGCTGCTCGTAATAGAGTTTCCTTGTTGGCGGGAGGCTCTGCACCCGGTCTTTATACTTCGCGGTCTTGTCCTCTGCAACCGCCTCCTTCTTGGACTCGGAGTGCTGGTCGGCGACAATCGAGTAGAAGTTGTCCGGCAGATCAACGACTGCCCCCTCCTTTGCAGCAATATCCTTGACCATCTCGGGCTGGATGCCGTGGGAGTCATACAGGGTGATGATCTCGGCAAGCGGCACGCGCTGGCTCTTTGCCTTGTAGGTCTTTGCCAGCTTCTGGACGATCCTCGTGCCGCGTTCGAGCGTAGCGGCATACTTCTCTGTCTCGCGGTCTACGATCTCCCGCACAACCGAGAGGTCCTGCTCGAACTTCTCCATGCCGATGATCCGGATCTGCGCTTCGATCAGGTCAGCGAGCGGTTCTGATATTTTGAGCTCGTGCATCATCCGCAGGGTCCGGCGGATGACGAGACGGGCAAGGTAGCCCTCGCGGACATTGGAGGGGACGATGCAGTCGCCGAGCATGAAGGCAAGGCACCGGGTGTGGTCAACGACCGCATAGACCTTCTCGACCGGCGTTATCATCTTGTCGAGCTTGTCAGGAGAGATCTCGATTGCGGCTGCCACTTTCTTTCGTAAGTTGAAGAGGTTGGTGCCCGAGATGTCCATGAGCCCGGCATACTTTGCGTTGAGGGCAAGGATCCGGGTATAGTCCGGGTTGTCGAGCATGTGGCTGAGACCGGCCGCACTCATCACCCGGCTGACCATCTCGGGGAAGACCGCATCATAGATGGTTGGCGAGCCTTTCGAGGCCCAGACCAGCCGTTCGAGCCCGTAGCCGGTGTCTACGATCCGTAGTTGCATCGGGTAGTACATCTCGCCCATGAGATCGTATCCCTGCTCTTGTGTCTTCTGCTTCCCGAGGCTCATGAAGACGAGCGTTGCAACCTCGAGGCCGCCAATGAGGACTTCCACGCTCGGGCCGGCGTTCCCGCCACCCATCCACGGGTTCTCCTTGTAGGTGACTTTGGTGATGTCGCCGCCAATGGATGCGATGAACTGGTCGCAGAGCTCGACGGTCCGGTCCTTCCAGTAGATCTCTTCATTCGGGGTATTGAAGGCGTGGTGCGCCATCATCTCGAACGTGGTGAGGTGCCGGCCGGATTTTCCCACCGAGTCCAGGTCGTTTAAGCGGATGCACGGCTGGGAGATGGTGAGCGGGTTTGCCGGCGGGGGAACCACGCCGCTTGTCACAAACGGCTGGAAATCCGCGATAGATGCGATGGTTAAGTAGATATCATCCCGCCAGCGGGCAACCACCGGGTACCGCCCAATCCGCGTGTGCCCCTGCTGCTCAAAAAAGGAGAGGTAGGCCTCGCGCATGGTATCGAGGGTGTGCGGCCGGAAGATTGGGTTTCCGATGAAGGTATAGGGTTCGCAGGGTGCATCCCCGCAGGTCTCACGCGACGGGTCGCGGGTCCAGTAGGCAGACCCGCAGGCTTTGCAGATCTTCCGCGTGAACCCTTGTGTCTTAAAATAATCGAGCTGGTATTCCTCTTCAAGCATGCAGAATCACACAATCGTCTGTACAGTTGCATGCGAACGGTAATTAGGGTATTGTCCGGGCAGGATGGTTAAGGGGTAACATTCATCCAGCAGGCAGGAGTGTCACCGGATGGGAAGCGGAATTAGCCGGAGACCTTGAATTGATAAGGGTAAGGGGCGAGGGCGAGACCTTCACGTCCGTATCATGTCCCGAGGTTCGTCTACCGTTGCACAGATACAAAAAAAGGATCCCGGGGTGTATGTCAGCAAACATTTTATCTGCCCATGATAAGGCTGCATATCATCACCCGGTAATTTCCGAAGTATGCACTATGAAGCGCGTTCTTCATCACGCTCATTCCTTCTCTTTCACAACAATCGTAAATGCCGTCCCGGCACTCCGGTCCAGTTCAATCGTCCCATCAAGCTGATCGACAAGGATAATCACGAGCCGGAGTCCCATGGACGTTGCATTACGCCAGTCAAAACCCGCAGGAATACCAACGCCGTTGTCTTTGTAGTGGAGGGTGAGCAGATGATCCTGCCGGTGTATCACAATGGAAATATCCCCGGGTCTCCCCCCGGAGAATGCATATTTTAGGGAATTTGAAACAAGTTCATTGACGATCAGCCCGAAGGGGATGGCAGTATCGATGGCAAGAAAGATGTCCCGGATATCTATTCTGAGCGTGATGCCCTTTCCTTTCATGCCAAAGAACTGGAGCAGGCTACCCGCAAGGAACCGGATATAAGGGTCTAAGTCAATCGTTGCCAGGTCATCTGACCGGTACAGTTGGTCATGGACCAGCGCCATTGCCCGGACCCGGTTCTGGCTTTCCCGAAAAGCGGAAAGCGTAGTCTCATCGGTAATATACCGTGACTGGAGATTCAGAAGCGAGATGATTATCTGGAGATTGTTCTTTACCCGGTGATGGACTTCCCGGAGCAGGACTTCTTTCTCCCCCACGGATTTTGTGAGTTGCTTTTCGGCATTGAGACGGATGCCGATTTCCGTCAGCAGGTTCCGGTTTACATCACCAAGATTCGAGGTTCGTTCAATGACTTTCTTTTCAAGATCATCGCTGAATGCTTTGAGGGTTTCTTCAGCGGTTTTCCGTTCGGTAATGTCCTGGAATGTCCCGGTCAGTTTAACCACCGTACCTCCAACGTTCACCGCACGACCCCTGACCCGGGTCCAGAGATGCGTTCCCTTGTTACTGGTGAAGGGAAGTTCAAGATCGAACGGTTCCCCGTGATCAAAGCAGCGCTGCAGGGCCGTTTCCAGAAAAGACCGTTCCGGGAGATCATAAAAGGAGATCACGCAGGACAGTTCGAGTTTCTCGCCATCCAAAATCTCGTGGATCCGGTACGTCTCGTTTGTCCAGCGCACTTCCTTTGTAAAAGCATCTATTTCCCAGCCGCCTGCATGGGCCATCTCGCTGACCTCATTGAGCAGGGTTGCGGTCTTTTTCAGCACTTCTTCGGTCTGTTTGCGCTGGGTGACATCTCGCGCGATACCAAGAACAGAATTGACTATTCCGGCTCCGTCTTTTAACGGCACCAGCTGGGCATCCACCCACAATTCATTCCTGCCGGCATGAATCATCTCCTCTGCACGGAAACTCTCCCCGGTCTCAAAGACCGTATTAAGACTGGCTTCCTGTGTTTTGAAAATTTCCGGGGGGAAAAACCCGCTCCGTTGCCTTCCGACAACCTGATCATACGATTGGTGGAGTAATTTCAGGGCTGCAGGATTGGCATACTGGATGGTCCCGTCTCTTCCATTGATAAAGATCTGATCGGGTGATGCTTCTGCAAGGGTACGATACCGCTCTTCACTTTCCCTCAGTGCGGCTTCCGCCTGCTTCCGTTCGGTGATATTGCGCAGGTTGATCTGGATGACGTTCTGCGTTTCCACGTTATAGGTATTGCTGGTGAATTCCACGGCAATATCCCGCCCGTCTTTTGTCTTGAGCGGAAGATCATCATACCGGCTGTACCCGCTCGTTTTTAATTCAGCTGCAGTCTTTTCAGCCAGTTTTTTTTCCCCGATCACGCCAAGGTCCCAGATATTTTTTCCGAGGATTTCATCGCGGGTATAACCCAGCAGTGTCAGGACCAGCGGGTTCGCATCGGTTATTTTTCCGGACTCAGCATCAAGGATCATGATCCCATCACGGGAGGTTTCAAAGAGCCGCCGGTACCGTATCTCCGAATCATAGAACTCTTCCCTCCGTACCCCTGCCTTCACCGCTTTGAAGAGTGCATCTTTGAGCTCGGCGAACCGGATCTTTGGTTCACCGCTCTTGGGGAAATAGAAATCCGCACCGCTGTTGAATGCTTCAATAACCACCTCTTCCCGTCCCTTTCCGGTAAACAGGATAAAAGGAAGTCGCGGATATTCTGCCCGTACTGCCCTGAGGAATTCGATGCCATTCAGCACCGGCATCTGGTAATCGGCAACAACCGCATCGAACTGGTCCGTTTCCATTGCCCTGAGTGCGTCGGGAACGGTTGGTGCAGTCGTAACCATCAATGCACCCGGCTCTTCGAGAAATCGTTTCATTATTTCAAGATATGCCGGGTCGTCATCAACGCAGAGTACAGAGATCATAAATAACCCGCCCCGGGATGCCGGATCCTCTTTTCTTCAGGAACCAATGCTGACACGATAAAGGATCGGGTTTCTTTCCAAATTTTGCACCAAAATTCTGGAGAGATATCATGAAATCCCGATAATCCACCCGAGGTTCCCGTTGATTTATCAGTATTCATGACAACGGGATCCCGCGGAATATCCGACACGGGGATATCGGGAGACGCCAAGGGGGATTAGGTAACGGGTGATAATTCCGAACGGGGTTGATTGGGTAGTTGCAGAGGACAGAAAGGCCGGCATGACAGCACACAACCCGGATCTATCCAAAAAAAACATCTTATTAAAAAAAACAGGAATAATTCCCCATCAGAACATATTCCCCGGGTACGGGAGATCATCCGGGTCATCATGCACTAATCAAAAAGGAATGGGATGATTGTTCCGGTGCTCACTTCATCTGGTCGGTGTACCAGCCATCCACCCGTTCGAACCTCTCGGGGGCAACCGCAATCCGGACGGCGAAAACGTTCCGGCCGGAATTTTTTGCGGTCATGGAAAAATTTCCCCGGATTTTTTCCCAGTTCCCATCCTTTATCTATCCGGTGCCACTAAGACGTACTATCAAGAGATTTTTAAAAGAGGCGATACGATGTCAGAGGTTTCAGGATCCCCGCTTGCCGGGCTGGTAGTGTTCATGATCGGTCTTGCGGTTGCAGGAACGCTGGTTTCGGGCGTGCATTACTATGCCGTTGACCTGCCGGCGCAACAGGCACTATCTGCCCCGGAGAACTTCAGCAGCTGTATGGTTGAATGCAAAAAAGAGACCGCGGAGTGCTCTGCAAAATATTGCCAGGGCCCCATGAACGCGAAGTGCGCCGGATGTAATTTTATCTGCGGGGACATGTGCGGGGATGTATAGGTGTGGGTGCCCTTAATCGTGTGACAGATCCGGGGCGGTTCGCCCGATTATCGCCCGTGGTAATTTTTCCGTAATCTCCCCGGGGAGTTTTGATCCCCGCCGGCAAAATTTTACTCCCCATGTTTTTTTCCTTTCACCAATGCATCGGTGGGGCTCACTTCATCTGGTCGACATACCAGCCATCCACCCGCTCGAACCTCCCGGTAGCAACCGCAATCCGGACGGCGATGAGATGCCAGCAGGTCCGGCCCCGGTACATGAAGTCCCGGCACGTGCAGAAGTCCTCGTCCACCACGTACTCCCCGGTCCGGCCTTCCACGACAAAAAAGTCATGATATTTTTTTATCCTGCCGGCATCCAGTGCGGCGAGTGCCTTCTTTCCCCGGGGGCCGAGCGCAGCCTCGATCTCTGCCCGGAGGCTCTCGTCAAGGGACGGGCTCTCACCCAGGCGCTGCCAGAGATCGCTCATGGGATGATGGAGAGTTGTGGCGGGTCGGGAATAAACGTCCAGCCCTTCTTTTGGGCAAGGCGTTCCATGCCCGGCGCTTCGAGCGCGTAATGCGTGGCCTCGATGCAGGGCAGCGGGGCGGAGCGGTACACGGAATGCTTCAGTTCAGCA
>JBFYKS010000286.1:0-7094 GCA_041305785.1 Methanoregula sp.
GGTGAGCCCGGGTTCATTCCCGTTTCTTTCACACCAAAAAAACGGGGGAGTTATCCTGCCCGCGTGAACGAGTCCACCGCGGCACTGTAGGATTTACCGTCCTCAAGATAGGTTATCTCAAAAGCATCCGGCCCAAGGATCTCCCCAAAGGCGTACCCGCCGGACTGTTCGGACATCGAGAACTTCTTCCCGTCCCGGCTGATGGCGCCGGCAATACCGGTGGATGATTCGGTGCCGTTTGCGATATAGAGGATATGCCCGGAAAAGATCCTGCCGTTCTGTTCAGTGATGACCATAGTGATCCCGAGGTCCCGGTAATCGGTGAACCCGGTTGCCTGATCGTATCCCGTGGATGGGCCGGTCCAGGTGCCGACAAGACCGGGGATGACGGGCTCTGCCGGGACGGTCTGCTGCGCCGCGGTACAGCCCGCCGCAAGGACCGCAATAAGGATGAGAAGGATTGCAAATGCGTTCTTCATACAACCGGTATTTATCAGCAGCATTGATAAACCCGGGTGTTTTGGACCTGTTCTTTCTGGTTCCGGCTTAACCGTACGAAACAGAATACCGGATCAATGGTTAGCCCCGTGGATCGGGACCGGTTCTGGAGGGGCGGGGAAAATGCCCCGGGTACCTGCACGGCGTGCGGGCTTGCAGCCGGCTAAAAAAATGCTTTGTAGAAACAGGCATGAACCACTGGGGTTCACACCCGAACGATGAAAAACGGTTGAAAAAAATTGAACACAACCGTCCTCGCCCGTATCCTTGCGCTCCTAATGGGGGCGGCGAGGCCCCCAACGTCGCGCAATGGTCGGGCTGCGGGTGCGATAACGCTCCGCGGGGAATCAATACGGGACTCTCTGGACGGACAAACTATGGTGGGGAATTTCATAAAAATCCGAATTGAGGCCGCCACGGGGGCGCCCCGCGGGGGTGGCGGCAGGCATCGAAAGTGTCATGTAAAAGATCTGGAATCGCAATCTATGATGATTTTCATGGGAAAACCTTTTTAGAAACGCTTCAGTGGAATTTATGAAGGTGACCCTATCTCTCCTCTAGAGAGGGGGAGGCAACCTGCGGGGGCAAGCCCCCCTGACCCCCTCTTTACTGCTAAAAATTTTTCGCAATAGTCCCCATCCACAGCCATGCTCCACAAAGGCGAGCCCTAAATGAGGCGGCGAGCGCCCGTGGCCCCATCGCAATCGAATCCAAAAAGGGGGGTCTGGATTTCTCCAGAGCAAAAAAAAGAGATTGCAGGTCACAGGCCAAAACCCGGATGGCGGGCAAACGTCACTCCCGCTTCAGCGTGTCAATGGCAGCGCCGATGGGGGTGCGGTCGTTCATCCAGGTGAGCTCCATCTCGTCCGTTCCGATGAACCTGCCGGTCGAGTACCCGTTGTCACTCTCGACCATGGAGAAGGTTGTTCCATCGCGGGAAATAACCCCGGCAATGGCTGACGTCCGGGTGGTGTTGCTCAGGGTTATCAAAAGATGCCCGGAGAAGATCCGGCCCTGCTGGCCGGTGATCACAAGCGACATTGTTTTGCCGCCATAGTCCGTGAAGCCGATCTTCTCATTATAGCCCTGCATGGTGCCTGTCCAGGTGCCGGGAAGGTTGGGGATGACCGGTTCTGCTGCCGGGGTTGGGGCGGGTGCTGCCTGCGGTGCCGGAGTAGTGCAGCCGGAGGCAAGCACTGCGATGATGAGAACAAGGATACCAAATGCCGTCTTCATGCCGGAGAGATTGGGAGGGAGGGCTGATAAACCGGAGGGGTTTACCTTAAAAAAATGTGAATAGGAACAGGAGGTGTCAATGCGTATGTGCCCTATCCTCGTGCCATCCGATTCCCGGAACTGCAACAATCACTATCCTGCGGCGTAAGTTTTCGGGGAGTAATCCGGTTCACGGAAACATCGGAGTCATCCACGAATGACCGGAGGTGCCGGGGAATTGCAACAGGACCGTACTCCCGCACGGGGCTGGACCGGCGGTTTCAAGGAAAAATCTTCCGGCTCAGTCACTTCTGCACCGTGCAGACCGCAGCAGATATCCTCCAACGCGGCAAACGAACACTTATGCGGGACACCGGTTGCCCGTCGTTTTTCGATGTTGCCGGGTATCTCTTCTGTATTGTTGTGTGCTTTGCGATGTTCCCCGACAAGCGGTGAATGGTCTCCCTCACGTGCCAGATGCACGCTCAGCTTTCGGTGTGGCCCTTTTGCGGCTGCGTTGTTACTGGCTATCGGGTATCGGGGTTATGGCTGGTGCAGTCCGGACACCCTGGTAGAGGGTTGAGGGAAGTTATGGAGATTGAGGGGGATAAGGCCGGGCGCAGCACTTGGGAGCTTATTGCCCATCATCCTTCGCAGTCCCCCTTGCAGGACTTACCTGCTTTTTGCTTTTTTTTAGAAACGATAAGCCCTTTCCTGAAATCATTGGGTTCTTGTCATACGGATACCGCCGCCTCCCCTCAGGCACTCTCATCACAAACCGTGTTCCCTTACCGGGCCCTCCGTCTCCGGGCGGAGGATGCCGGAAACCGGAACGGATCTTCTGCACCAGATCCTAAAATACCCCTGATCTCCTAAGGGAGGCATGTCCCGGGAGAATTGGCCGGGTATTGCATGGCTATCTCAGCGGGGGTGAGTGCCCGCTGGTACATAGCGACATTGGCAATATTGCCCTTGAAATATTTTGCCGTCCCGGTAGATCCGATGACAAGCGGGCTTGTCTGGGTCCTGAGGGGGCCGGATACTGCCATGCTCTTCTCTTCGACACCATTCACGTAAAGCCGGAGATATGAGCCATCGTATGTGAGCACGATATGATACCAGGTGTTGAGGGTGGGCTGGCGGTTTCCTCCATGCGCCCAGTTGATCGTATATTTCGTCCCGCTGGCCAGCGTCACCCCGCCGGTCCAGCCCGCCCACTTATCCTGGTAAATGTTGTTCCCGTCCCAGTCCCTCATCTGGACGACATTTGCGGTCTTCTGTTCCTGCGGGTATGCCCACACCTCATAGGTAACCTGGTCTGATGGGGTGATTGCGGCATTGTTCGGGATGGTTACCTGAGACGACGCACCGTTGAACCCAAGGACCGACTGGTTGGCACAGGTCTTCCAGAACCCGTTGATAATTGTGCCATTGTCCGTAGAGATGCACGAGCCATCACCGGCTGTTGTTCCGGTTCCCTCATTGAGCGCCCAGAAACCTGCGGCAAACGCCCGGGGTTTTGTGAGGTCATCACAGACAGAAAAAACCGGATAGGCGGACGCAGCAAAATAGGCAGATGCAAGCACAGATGACAGGGAGGACCCGGCATAGATCAATTTCACATCGCGGATTGCAGTGCTCCCGAAATAGCGGACAACGAGCCGCTCCCCGGGAGAATAGGGGTATGAGCCGCCCACAAGACTGACATTACCTTCCGGCACACGGTTCCCGTTCACGGTAACATAGAAATCACCCTCTTCAAGAGTATCCCCATTTTTATGGAGGAGCGAGATGAGGTTGTCGTCTTTTGTTATCTCCACGGCAGCCATCGGGATCTTTTCAAGCGAGGGGACCTGAAAAAGGATCACAAACGCTATGCCAGCAGCAAGACAGACCAGTGCGATCATCAGAATCTCTGCAACGAGAGGCGCGAGGCCGGATTCTTGTTCAGTCAAAAGAGCTGCCCGTTACCTGCGTGTCTGCATGGATGTTCTTCATCGATCCTGCCGTTCACCCGTTTTGTTGCCGGCCCGTGCAAAACGCCCAAAATTCCCCGTGCGGGACAAAAGGCCTGTTCACGCGTGTATTCCCGGATCATTTCCTTTGCATTCCTCCGGTCTCATTTTTTATCCGGTAGTTCCTGGAAACTTTCAACAAGGTACTCTTTATTCATGAGCGTGACCTTCCGGACGGTCTTGTTGACTGTTATCCTCGTCCCGTCGTGAGCAAGAAGGATCCGCTCCGCATTATCTGCGGTATGACCCAGGTCCGTTATCGGGCATTTTCCCGTTTCAGCCGGGCAGATGAACTGGTGACAGACACGGCCGACAATCTCTTCTTTTTTCAGGCCGATCTTATCCATTGCCTGTTTGTTCAAATCCACGATCTGCTTCGTTTCGGCATCGATAACCATGATCCCTGACGGTACTGCGTCCAGGAGTGCGTCAAGATACTCCTTCTGCTCTGTTATTTTTTTTATGGATTTGGTGCGCACCAGTTCTACTGCCACGAGCCCGCATACGGCGAGGATCAGGACAAGGATGCCGATTAAGAAGAAATTCACCGTCAGGCTCTGCTGCCGTGCAATCAGCCGGCTGCTTTCAATATCAACTCCCACGAGCCCGACGGTATTCCCGTTCCGGTCATGGACAGGCGCGTATCCGGACAGGGTAGTTCCCCACTTGTCGGTGATATATTCTGTCTCTGCCGAGGGTTGTGAGAATCCCACCAGGAGTTCCTTTGAAGAATTCAAATAGACTTCCCCGATGGTGGCAGCATCCGGTTCAATCCCGTAATCGGCATCAACAACAAATTCAGCACGGTCCCCGTTCAGGCGCATGGTATAGATATACCTGATAGACGGGTCGGACTGTCGGATTTTGTTAAACCTGTCCCGCAGGGATATAAACGCAGGGGTCTGCTCATCACCGGGTCTGATCTGTGCCAGCGTATCCCCATCAATTCCCTCAGCGGTTACCGTTGCAATGGTTTTTAGTTCATTTTGGACTGACTCTTTAATGGCTTCATCTGTCCGCTCCGCCATGCTCCAGAGGCAGACACCCAGGATCAGGAAGAGGATGACAAATACCGCGATTATGCGATACCGGTCCCGGGCGGGGATCATGGTCCATCACCTCCGGGTCTCGATGCACGGTTCCCGGTATTCTGGTGGGCGGGCATACAAAAAATGACCTGGTACAGGTCAGCAATTACCGTAGTTAGAGTCCTGGATAATCTCATATGGTTCACTTCAGAGTGTTCCGGCATAGTCCTTATTCCCGATTTTTGTATTCCACGGTTCCCTTTCCGGTCCATTACGGGACACCTTCCTGGTAATGTGCAAGGATCTCCGCCTGCGAGAGCGCCTCTTCATAGGTTTTTAGTCCGCGAATATCCCCGTTGAGCTTCCGCAGCATGCTTGTCGGGCCGGGCCACTGGATACCCGCCGGTCCCCCCACCTGGTACTTTCCGGGGGAGGCGCGGAGACCGTCTCCGGGTGCCCCGACACTTTTGCTGCTCTCACTGGCACCGTTCACATAGATAGCCATGGTCCCTGGCGTCTTGTTGTAAATACCGGTTACATAATACCAGGTCCCGCTCGCCGGGGTTGTCGTGGATGCCACCCAGGTTCCACTGCCGGTCATTGCTGCTGTTGCAAGCGCAAACTCAAATTTGGTATTATCGGAATTGTGCTGGAAGTGGTACCGGCGGTTATTGTCCGTTGTGCCGTCCACCACAACTGTAGCCCATCTACTCGTGGTGTCGCCTCCCGGGTTTGGCGGAACATTCCATTTCACCCATGCTTCAACCGTAAATCCCGGGTAGCGGGAATAGACAGGAGTATTGTTGACCGGGGTGCCGCCCGAAAAGAACGCGGATGCGATCACCACGGATACGGACGGTACCGCATAGACCAGTTTCACATCGCGGATCTCACCGGTCGTGGGATAGTCTGCCACGAGCCGCCCTCCGGAAGACCACGGGTATGAACCGCCGACAAGACTGACATTTCCGTCCGGTACCCGGTCTCCGTTCACGGTCACATAGAAGGTACCTTCTTCGAACGGGTCACCGTTTTTATGAAAGAGGGTGACGCGGTTGTCGTCTTTTGTTATATCCACAGCAGCCATCGGGATCTTTTCAAGCGAGGGGATATGGAAAAGGATCACGTATGCTACGCCAGCGGCAAGACAGACCAGTGCGATCATGAGCATCTCGGCAATTAACGGGGAAATTGCAGATTCCTGCTCCGGTCCTTTCATCAGTTCAATCCATTTCCGTGTTCCTGCTATTAAAGGCTCCTTCTGGATTCCGCGGGGAGATGATTCTCCTGAGTGAGAGATGATTTTTTTATTGAGCCCGTTCACGGTTAACGCCGGGCCCCCGGTTTTCTCCCGCTCAAGCAAACAGGACAATTACCATTTCATCCCGGCACCGGGGGCCGGGTTCCTGCCCGGCACCATGGGGTCGGGACGGAAAGCGGATAGGGTGCTGGTGGAGCTGTAGGTTTGTTCAGGGATAACTGTCGGGATTATCCGGATTCTTTTTCATAAGGGCATACTCAGCAGTCCTGCCCTCATATCCCGTTTCACCAGCGCAGAAATCTAATTCTGGCCGGCCAGAATAAAACCATAACAATCGCGTGTAACTCTGGCTGGCCAGA
This sequence comes from Methanoregula sp., assembly GCA_041305785.1. Taxonomy (GTDB): domain Archaea; phylum Halobacteriota; class Methanomicrobia; order Methanomicrobiales; family Methanospirillaceae; genus Methanoregula. The sequence continues at coordinate 6,377 of JBFYKS010000286.1, forward strand.
ATTACAAACTGAACCAGAGCGGATATTCTGGTGACGAAGAATTATGAGGGAAATCTCCGCATCTTCATGCCACCGTCCCGACTGGCGCGTCACCTCACATCCCCTTCCCTGCCTTTTTGCATAAACCACGCCGGGATCTCCGCATCCAGCCGCCATATGATACTCATCGGCTTGCTCCCCTCGTGGCTCACGTACCGGGCAGTCCCTAAGCACACGAACGGCTCCGAGACGTTCCCGATCTTATTGAACTCCCAAACAAACAGCAGCACCTTCGAACTGCCATTGATGTACCGCTGGCCGGTCGGAGAGCTCGCCGATGTCGTGCTCTGGGACTGCGAGTGTTAGAGGCGTTCGCTGATCGCGTAATCGTTGTACATCGTGGACGGAGAGAAGTGCTTCTCCGATTTGTTCGAGCGTGATGAAGAAGATGCCGGGATTCTTCTTTCGGAGATACAGAACTCCTTCGCGTTTGCCGGCAACGTTGATCTTTTCAGGAGTCCAGTGGCCGAGCCCCTCTGAAGATCTGGTCGCGGGAATAGGTACAGTGCAGGGAGAAGGCGGTGGGGAAACCGAGTTCCAAAACTTTCACGCCCTTTCAATAGCCTTTAAATTCTCCTCCCCGCAAAGTACCTAAACAGACAACAAAAGTGACGGTAAGGATGACTCACGACAAGAAACTTACAATACTGGTCTCGTCCACCGTCTATGGTTACGAATC
>JBFYKS010000287.1:0-4060 GCA_041305785.1 Methanoregula sp.
ATCCCTTTGTCCAATACTCCTGATTTTCATCATTCGGGTGTGAACCTCATTGGTTCATGTGCGTTTCTACAGAGCAGATTTTTTAAAAAAACTCCCATCAGCATAGTTACAATGGTTCCGGGTTTACCCGGACAGAATTGCCAGGAGCCAATAACCCTTTGCAGGGCACTATGGCTTTATGGTCGGCCAAAAAAAAGTGATACTGATGACCCCGCGTCCAACCCTGGTCCTGAAGAATGTGTCCCTGCCATCCGGGCGAGTAGCGGATGTCCTGTTCGAAAACGGCAGGGTTTCCCATACCGGTGCTGCGGGGGCTTGTGACCGGACCATTGACTGTGCCGGGCACCTGGTGGTGCCGGCTGCCGTGGACATCCATGTCCACATGCGCGGTGGTCCGCAGTCGAAAAAGGAGGACTGGGAATCCGGGAGCCGGAGCGCTCTTGCCGGGGGGGTGACGGTCGTTGTCGACCAGCCCAACACGATCCCCCCGCTGACCGCGCCGGAATCCTTTGCTGCACGGGTGAAGGATGCAAAAGCGCACAGTCTTTGCAGTTTTGCCATCAACAGCGGGGTGACCGGAAACACGCCGCTTGCGGCCATGTGGGAGGCCGGCGCTGCCCTGTTCGGCGAGACGTTCTTTGCCCCCTCCAGTTACGGCGATGCGGTGGATGAGGCCGTCCTCACCCGCGCTCTTGCGGAGATCCAGAAACTGGGTGGCATTGCTACCATCCATGCCGAAGAGGTGGCTGCGGGTGAGGACAATTCGCTTTCCGCCCATGCCCGGCTCCGGTCGGCCGAAGGTGAGCTGCGGGCAGTCCGCGCGGTCCAGCGGTGCAATACGGCAGGCTGCCGGCTCCATTTCTGCCATATGAGTTCTGCGGGTTCGGTTGCAGCGGCGACCGGCACCGTCGAGGTCACCCCCCACCACCTCTTCCTGTGCCACGAGATGTTCGATGACGGAAATACTTTGGCAAAGATGAATCCCCCGCTCCGGAGCGAAAAGGAACGAAAGGAACTCTGGACTGCATGGGACCGGATCGATATCATCGCCTCCGATCATGCACCCCATACCCGCATAGAGAAGGCGGTCCCGTTTGCTGACGCACCTTCAGGTGTGCCCGGGGTTGAAACCATGGTCCCCCTGCTCATTTCCCAGGTCCTTGAAAAGAAGATCTCTCTTGCCGATGTCATCCAGAAGACCTCGCACAATCCCGCCCGTCTGCTGGGGATCGCCCCCGCGGGTTTTGCGCCCCTGAATCGCGCCGATTTTGCAATCTTTCCAAAAACTCCTGAGAAGATCGAGGCCGGTTCCCTGCACAGCCGGTGCGGCTGGACCCCGTTCGAGGGCAGGATGGCAGTCTTCCCTTCCACAGTTGTCATGGGGGGAGAGGTGGTCTTTGAAGCGGGCGAATTCCACCGCGGCAGGCCGGAATGGATCCCCGGGCCGGGGTATCCACCCCGCCACCCGGCCACTGATTAAAGAAAAAAGGCTGCCTGGTGCCGAAGGGCTAAATAGCACAAAAGAGAAACGGATGGTGCCGATAAAGCGCAACCATAGGTCCCCGGGAGATCGATTGACAAGCGTCTGGATATGATCCATGGGACAACCCGGTTGCGCGACAGGCATTCGCCCGGCATGGGTTAAAACACAGGTGAAGGACGGCCGCAGCCACTGGTGATCCATGTGCGTTAATGCCGGGCAACATTTCCTATGCGGGATCGTGCCACTATGCCGGATCTTTCACAAGCTCTTTTTGAGGATTCGCACGGGACCCGGATCGCGATCGAAGTGACGGCTGGTGCAAAGGTTGAATCATTTCCTGCCGGATACAATGAATGGCGAAAGGTTATCGGCTGCCGCGTGGCTGCCCCGGCGCTTGAAGGGCGCGCAAACAAGGCGGTCATCGCGCTTGTATCAGGAACCTTAAAGGTCCCAGCATCCTCAGTCAGCATCCAGTCCGGCCAGCTCTCATCGCAGAAGAAGGTGCTCGTCTCCGGCATGAAAAAAGAGGATGCTCTCCATTGCCTGGAGCAGTTCTTCTGATTCATATGCACCTGTGATGCCCCGGTTTCATCCGGTGAAACCCGGTTGGTGCACCGGTTGTGAGCGAACCTGTCCTTTAAGTAATTCCCCGTGATATATATTTTCTATACCTATGATCAGGCGTTACATGCATTGCATGATCCATGGGGGTGCGTTTACTTGTATTCACCGGATACTACCAAGTACCTTATTCACATCAGCCTCAGTGCAGAGGGGGTGGTCGAGAAACCTGACGTAGTCGGTGCCATATTCGGGCAGACTGAAGGGTTACTCGGCGAAGATCTCGATCTTCGGGATCTCCAGAGAACAGGGCGGGTCGGACGAATCGATGTCCAGATCACGAGCAAGAAAGGCGAGACGAAAGGCGAGATCTTAATCTCGAGCTCGCTTGACCGGGCAGAGACGGCTATCCTTGCCGCATCGCTTGAGACCATCGACCGCGTGGGTCCCTGCGTTGCCCGCGTTGTTGTTGAATCCATCGAAGATATCCGCGTCAGCAAGCGAAAGAAGATCGTGGACCGCGCAAAGGAGATCTTAATCGAGCGGTTCGATGACGGCACCATTGATTCCGACGAACTGCTGGATGATGTCCGGCAGAGCCTGCGGATCGAGAAGATCGGATCGATTGGCGAGGAGAAGGCGCCCGCGGGTCCAAACGTGCTCGACTCCGACGCAATCATCATCGTGGAGGGGCGGGCGGATGTCATCAACCTCCTGCGCTATGGCATCAAGAATGCGGTTGCAGTGGAAGGGACCAACATCCCACGGAGTGTTGTGGATCTCTGCGAAAAGAAGACCACCACGGCATTCTTCGATGGCGACCGTGGCGGGGAACTGATCCTGCGCGAGCTGCTGCAGGTGGCAGATATTGACTTTGTCGCCTTCTCCCCTAGGGGAAAGAGCGTTGAGGACATGACGAGGAAAGAGGTCATCAAGACGCTCCGGAACAAGGTGCCGGTTGAGTATGTCCGCGACCAGTACTTCGAGGATGCAGCAGAACTCCCCGAACTGAGGGGACCAAAGGGTGGAGGCGAAGGGGACGAAGGTCATGAGCGGCGGATTCGCCATTCATCCCCGGCAAAACGGCGTGAAGCCGGGCAGGCTCCCCAGAACATCCGGGACCATTTCGATGATATCCGGGGCAACAACCTTGCAAGGTTCCTAAGCGACGACCTCTCGGTTGTCCGGGAACTCCCGGTCGATGAGGTGGAGAAGGCGATCGAGACGATCGACGGCGCCGCAACCGGCCTTGTCCTTGACCGGCCGGTAGACCAGAAACTCCTTGACCGCATGGTCCAGCGCGGACTCTCGTATGTTGCGGCAAAGGATTTCCGGGGCATCGTCAAGCGCCCGCTCTCGATCCGGCTCCTGAAACTGGGGTCCTGATACCCCAGACAAATTTATTTATCCTGTACCAGACCACCATAATGTCTGGAGTGGCACTTCATGCACAAAGAAGAACTCATCAACCTGCACCAGATGCTCTTCGAGGTGAAGGAGTACTTCGAGGAGATCAACCCCGATCTGAAATTCTCCCAGTACAATGCTCTTAAGATCACTCCGTCCCAGCAGCACAAGAGCAAGATGGAGCATAAATACGCAATATTCGTGCTGGGAACCGAGATCGCCAATGCCATGAAAGAGGTGGACTACTCGTCATCAAGCAGGATCTCGGCCCGCATGAAAGAGCTGGCCGACAAGACGCTCAAGGAGATGGACTACTCATAAAAAAACTCTTCCGGCATCGCAGCCGGCCCCTTTTTTTTGCTCTGTAGAAACAAGCATGAACCACTGGGGTTCACACCCGAACTTTGAAAAACGTTACCTTTTTTTGAAAAAGGGGTCCCCATATCAGGGATCCGGTACGGCAGGTGGGGCGAATTACCGGATATGAAATGAACCCGAATTGAGGCCGCCGCGAAAGCCCCCGCGGGGGCGGCGGCAGGAATCGTAATTGGGGGCATGGGGGCAGTTTGCCCCCATAATTTATTCTTCCGGGAATCCGTTTTTCATGGA
>JBFYKS010000288.1:0-15273 GCA_041305785.1 Methanoregula sp.
CGATCGGGTCATATATCGGGTCCGACAATGGAATCCAGAAAGCCAGTACCTCGGAGGGGCAGACGCCAGTTGTGCTGAAGGCTGCCGCTGTACGGACGCTCTTTGAACTCAAGGTGGTTGCCGAACGTGCAGGGATCTCAACGTCGCTCATCCAGGATGCCGGGATTACCGAGATCCCGCCCGGCACAATCACCGCGCTTGGCCTTGGCCCGGCAAAGAGCGAGGATCTTGACCGTATCTGCGGGAATCTCACCCTCCTATGAAGAAGAGTACGTTCCCGCTCGAGATCGATCTCGGGATGCGGTATTATGCGAGTGAGGCAGAGGGTATCGGGGGAAGACTCCGGTCCGTTCCTGAAGATTTCCGGGTGGACGAGATACCGCTTGAGGGAAAAGGCGGGACGGCCGGGCCGTTTCTGATCTGCCGGCTGACGAAGACCAACTGGGAACTCCAGCACGCGGTAAAAGAGATCGCAAAACGGCTCGGGATCAGCCACCGCAGGATTGGCTGGGCGGGAACCAAGGACCGGAACGCGATCACCCGCCAGTGGATCTCGATCTACAATGTCTCCGCAGAACAGGTGAACGCGGTTTCGCTCAAGGATATCACGTTGGAAGTCCTTGGCCAGTCCAATGAGGCGCTCGCGCTTGGGAACCTTGTGGGCAACCGGTTCGAGATTGTTATCCGGGATACAGACCCTGAAGATCTCGAGGCCCGGGTCTCATCGGTAAGCACCACCATCGCAGAGGGGGTGCCGAACTATTTCGGGCTCCAGCGGTTCGGGGCAATCCGCCCGGTCACCCACCGGGTTGGCGAATGGATGCTTCGGGGCGACTACGAGCAGGCAGTCCTGACGTATATCGCGATGGAATTTCCCGGTGAGCCCCCGCATATGAAGGAGATTCGCTCGGCATTCCGTCAAACCCGGGATCCGGGCGCCTGCCTGCATACCCTTCCGGTGCAGATGAACTATGAGCGGGCCATGCTCCACCACCTTTACACAAATCGCGGTGATTACGCCGGGGCATTGCAGGAACTCCCGCCCAAGCTCCTCTCGATGTTCGTCTCCGCGTACCAGTCGTACCTCTTCAACTGTGCCTTGAGCCGGAGGTTCGATGACGGACATACCCTTGCCGATCCGCTTCCCGGTGACAAACTCATCTTTGCCAATGGAAGGACCGATACTGCTACCCCGTCCAACCTTCCTGCGGTCGGGCTCCATATCAAAAGAGGACGATGCAGCATCGCCCTCTTCATGCCAGGCAGGGATCAACCCGGTTCTTCCGTAGCAATAGATCCCATCACCGAATCCCTTCTTGCGGATGCACAGATCACACCCGGTGATTTTGCCCGGGCTGCGGAGTTCGTGCACACGAAATTCGATGGCGCATACCGCCCGATTGCCCTGAAAACTGATATTGAGTCGGTAACTGAAGGTACAAACCTGCACCTGAAATTTGTCCTGCCCCCGGGGCATTATGCGACTACCGTGTGCCGGGAGTATATGAAAACGGATCCGGTAAAAATGATTTAGCGGCGGGACGAGGCCATCCTTTTTGCCCCGTCAACAGCATCGTTCAGGTTGCCGAGTTCGTCCACGATATTCATCTTCACGGCATCCGCGCCGCGAATGACCCGCCCGTCGTCGATATCTGCCCGGAGGATCGAACGCTCTGCGGTGACATCGGCAATAAAGTTCTCAAAACTGTCGTCGACAATCTTCTCCGCATATGCCCGCTCATCGGTGCTGAGAGGTCGCGCGGTTGATCCCATATCCTTCTTGCTGCCGGACTTTACCACGCTGACATTATACCCTTCCTTCTCCATCCACCGGCTGATATCGGAGAACTGCCAGATCACACCCACCCCGGCAGTGAACGTATCAGGGTTCGCATAGATCCGGTCAGCATGGGCGCTGACATAATAGGCCGCAGAGGTGCCCATGTCCCCCATTGAGACAAAGACCGGTTTTTTACTCTTGGCATATTCAAGGTCGCCAATGATCTCCTGTGCAGCGGCAGGTGTGCCCCCGGGACTGTTCACCCGAAGAACGATCGCTTCGACCATGGGATCATCGGCAGCGCTTCGCAGAGCCCTGCCCACCACCTCGCTCCCGATCACTTCCTCGTCTTCATAATTACCAGTGACCATGGTCCCTTCCATGCGGACGATGCTCACGCTCCGAATATCGTCCTGTGCAAAATAATAGGCTGCAATACAGAGACCGGAGATGATGACGAGACCAAAGATGATGATGATGAACCATTTCAGCCCGGCCGGGATCCTTCCGGCAGAAGCCGGTGCATTTGCCAGAGGAGCCGGATCCGGAGGGGCATCCACAGTTTCTTCAACGGGTGCATCTGCCGCAGGTGCCTGGTCAATTGAAGGTTCCTGCCAGTTTTCCGGGGGGTTTGGTGAATTATCCATCAGATAAGGCCTCAGTATACAGGACATCGAATTCAGAGACAAGGTTGGTCCCGCACAGGTAGAATTTCTTTAAGGACAAACGGATCATCTCGTCTTCGGTGTTGATGTGCATTCCCCCGACAAGGGACGGGGTGTCCGAACCGCCGACAATGAAGGGGAGATGGATGAGGCGGATCTCATCAACCAGCCGGTCGTGCAGCATGTGGAAGTTGAGGGTCGGACCTCCTTCGATCATGAGTTTGTTCACCCCGAATTGTTCTTTGAGGATCTGCATGAGCAGCGGGAGCTCAACATGGGTCTTTCCGGCAATAATGACCGATGCTCCTTTTGCCTTTATCGCTTCGATCTTCTCTTCTGGAGCCGCCTCACAGACCGCGATTGCCGTGGGCGCATCCGGGCCAAGCACATTGGCATCAAGAGGGATATCTGCCATGCTGCACGGGATGACCCGGAGCGGGCTCTTTCCCTGCACATACCGCACCGTGAGGAACGAGTTGTCGATCCGGATCGTGTTGGCGCCGACCATGATCGCATCGTACTCGGCACGCGTGTTGTGCAGGAGGAGCTCGGTCTCGTGGGCCATGTATTTCATCAGGATCTTTGAGGAGGCCCCTTTCCGGAGGGTGAGTTTTCCGTCTGCGGTAATCTCTGACATCATCAGCACATGCGGACGGTTGGTTCTTTTTGTCATTGCCACTCTACTCACCGGTTACATTGGACGGGGGATATAAATAACCTGAGGATGGGAGCAGATCTCACACCCTGAAATCATTTTTTTGCACCTCATTATGAGCAACTATTAATGTTCCGTATTCCTATGAAATGAGTTATGAATATTACTGCCTTCCGGCCGCACTGCATGAGGTACCTGGAGCCGGTGGCAGACATTTTTGTCCGGTTGAGGATCACCCCCAACCAGATCTCCCTTCTGGCCCTTGTTGCCGGCATTGTCTGTGCAATCCTTTTCATCCGGCGCGAGTTCCTTTTGGGATCCATTGCACTCCTCATCTCTGCAATCTTCGATCTCATTGATGGCAGTGTTGCCCGGAAGACCAGGGCCCATACCGACTTTGGGGCGGTCTTTGACTGGATCGTGGACAAGTACGTGGACGCCCTGGTCATCCTCGGGGTCGGCCTTTCGGGAATTGCTATCATCAGCCAGTATTATGCCGTCCCCCCGGGCACGGACTTTGGGATCGTGGCCTTTGCGATCATCGGATCGCTGATGAACACGTTCATCAAGCCGGTCGTGTATGCAGAGATCGGGTATCGCGAGAAGGTTGAGGGGAAGATCGATGACCCGCTCGAGGGGGTCGGCTTCTTTGGCAGGCCGGAGACGTTCCTCGTTCTCATTCTTGGCGGGGTTACCGGTTTCATCTGGGCGTCGGTGATAATCATTGCGGTCTGCACGAACCTCTCGGCAATCCAGCGGATCTTTTACCTCTACCGCACGCTCGCATGACCTCTCCGGAATACAACTGGTAAAGATCGTCGGCAAAGGTTCCCTGTCGCGAAAAGAAAAATGAGCCTGCACGCAGGTGAAATATCCGACAGATGCGGGCAGGCCGGCCATACCCGGGTATCCTGCACCATAACCGGTTTTGTGCAAAACCGTCCGGCAATCCTGCGGATCAGTTACCTTTACCTAACGCTCGCATGACCTCTCCGGAATACAACTGGTAAAGATCGTCGGCAAAGGTTCCCAGTCGCGGGATGATGATGAAGAGCCCGTATGCAATGAGAACCAGGCAGACAAGGGCTAACAGTTCTGCGATGACATTGTGCGCCCAGAAGAAACTCTCGTACCCGTACTCGCCATTGCTGGCGATCTCGGGCCAGTACGGGAACGACTGCTCGGTATAAGCCATGATGACAAAGACATTCCGTAACAGGTTGAGAATGTAAATTGTCGGGGCGATTAAGAGGAATGCCAGGATCTTCTGGCGCAGGGTGGTCGGGACTGCTGCTGCCACACCAAGCATGATTGCAATGCTCTGGATGCCGGTACAGCCGAGGATGATCTCGACCCGGAACCCGTCATGCATGATGATATTCCAGGCATCAAGCGTGACCGGGAAATTCAGAAGGTTCAGGATCCAGACCACCTGGTTGACAACAATGGCGATGAGCGCGTTCCCGAGATCGGCAAAAAGCGGGATCTGGTCGAACCCGAACGGGGCATAAATCAGGAATGCAACCGCAGCGGCCCGGGAGAGGTGGATGACCCGCTCATCGCCGGCAAGAAGGTGCCTGGCGGTAATGACCAGGAAGGGCAGTGAGAGGGCTGCCATCAGCGGGTACAGGAAATTGTTCTGGCTGAAATAATAGGGCAGTTCGGCAAAGAGGAAGAGAATGATTGACGTCCAGCCAAGAATGGCTGCATATTTCCTTTGGCGACCGGGCAGGAGGAACGCTAAAAAACCGATAAAGGAGATCAGCACCAGATACTCGATCATTATAGAATTATCCACCCGGTACCAAAAAAAGGATTCTCTCGATTATCGGTGAAATTATCGTATTCTCACCAAAAAACCGTGTAAGTCCGATGCGGAGATATCATTCTGGTATTTGATCCGAGAGTTAATCTTCTAGCATCACGCAATAATATACCGATGTTCTGTCCTGAATGCAAGACGATGATGATCTCATCCGGGGGTCAGCTCAAATGCCGGAAGTGCGGGTATATCCGCAATATTGATGCTGATGACAAGATGAAGACCAAACGGCTGCGCAAAGAAAAAGAGATCATGATCGTTGATGACGAGGATAATAAAATTAACACCATGCCCACGATCCAGATCCGGTGTCCCAAATGCGAGAACAATCTCGCCTTCTGGTGGCTCCGCCAGCTCCGGGCTGCTGATGAGAGCGAAGTCCGGTTCTTCCGCTGTACCGAATGCAGCCATACCTGGCGCCAGTACGATTAAGGTAATCCCGTTTTAACGGGGACTGGAAACCTGCTGGGCTCGCGCTTCGGGCGCAGTTGCCCCCACATAGTCGAGGCAATCCCCAATGAGGTACCAGCCTTTTTTTTAATACATTCGCAAGATTATCCTTCGATTTTAAAACAGAGAAAAAAGATTACAGGAGTCCCGGTGCTTTTACCCGGTACTTCTGCCAGAGCACACGTCCCATGACCCGGAACGTGAAGTCGAGTTCTTCGAAACTGGGGATATTCTGTTCTTTTAAAAGTTCACGGCCGGCAGCCATGGAATCGCCGCCAAGAAGGGTGACAAGGATCCGATTCTCGGTCATCTCGGAAAATTTCAGGATCTTCTTTGCAAGGTGATCCGAAGTCAGGACCAGGTTTGGGAAACCAATGATGAATGCCATGTCCCAGAGATCCTGGTTGCGTGCAAGAACTTCAAACGTCTTCTCAAACCGCTTCTCGTTTGCGTCGCCAAGAAGATCGATGGGGTTACCTTTGTTCCAGAACTCCGGCAAAAATCCATTGAGTTCCTCAATGACATCCTGCGGGAGATCGATTATCTCCACCCCATATCGTTCAGCATAATCAGATGAGAGAACCGAGAACCCGCCGGCATTGGTGATAACAACTGCCCGTTTTCCTCTCGGGTATCCTTTCGGATGGGCAAGCATCCGTGCCGCGAGAAATGCACCCGTGAGGGTATGAACCGCAATAACCCCCGACCTCCTGAACGCCTCCATATAGACATCGTAGGAGCCGGACAGGGAACCGGTATGGGATGCTGCTGCAGCCTGGCCTTTGGATGATGAACCGGATTTTATCGCTACAACCGGCTTTGTCTTTGCAACTTCTGAGACCACGTCCATGAATGCCTTACCATCATTTATCTCTTCAATGTAGAGGATGATGGCCTTGGTCTTTTCATCTTTTTTAACGTACGTAAGGTAGTCGAGAAAATCGAGATCGGTCTGGTTGCCGACCGAGATGACGTTGGAAAAACCGATCCCGTTTGCAAGGCTCCAGTCAACAACCGTGTTGATGATGGCCCCGCTCTGGGAGATGAATGCGATGTTGCCGGGATTTGGGGTCTGGTGAACATACGTCGTGTCGATCCCCCGCGGGGGGATTATCATGCCAAGGCAGTTCGGGCCGATGATCCGCGTACCGTGGCGCTGCGCAATTTCCCGGATCCGGTCTTCGAGAGCTTTTCCGTCTTCGCCCATCTCCTTGAAACCGGCCGTGATGATAACCACCATGGGTACTTTTTTCTGCCCGCATTCTTCTACAACGCGTGGAACGTGCATTGCCGGGACCGTTATGACCGCAAGATCGACCGGTGCCGGAATCGCGGTGATATTCGGGTATGCTTTGAGTCCCTGTATCTCGGATCGCTTGTTGTTGACCGGATACAGTTCTCCGGGAAAGTGGAGGAGATTGTGCATAACAGCGTACCCCATCTTGGATGAGTCCTGCGAGGCACCGATGACTGCAATGGATCGCGGGTTGAAATATTCCATAGGAACCGGCTGACGGTCTTTGCTTTCCGTCTTCACCGGTTCTTCCGAGATGATGATCCGTGCATCCACCGCAAGACAGCCATTCTCGTACAACCGTAAGGGGTTGATGTCGAATTCCACCACATTTTCGCTCTCAAGGAAGAACCGGTGGATCGCCATGAGCGCTGATACCAATGCTTCCTCATCACGGGGTTTTGACCCCCGGTATCCACGGATAAGGGGATACCCGTTGATCTCGCGAATCATCTGGCGGATAACCTCTTCATCCAGCGGGAGGATGCGGAGCGTAACGTCCTTCATCAGTTCGACCAGGGTACCCCCCATGCCAAAAGTTATGACCTTCCCAAAGGCAGCATCCGTCTTTCCGCCGATGATGAGCTCAAGACCGGGTTCAGCCTGCTGCTCAACGATCACGCCGGTAATCTCGGCATCCTTCCGGTAGTTCTTTGCCCCAATGATAATCCGGTCAAACGCTGCTGCGGCAGCTTCCCTGCTCCCAATACCCACAACAACTCCCCCGGCATCGCTCTTGTGGGTGATCTGGGGGGATATGATCTTCATGACAACCGGAAAGCCGATCATTTCGGCAGCTTCTGCGGCATCATGGGGAGTCATGACAATCCGGTACTCCGGTACGGGTACACCATATTCTTTGAGGAGATCATACCCCTCAGATTCAGATAACGTGAGATTTTTCATAAGGACACCTGGAAAACAGTTCTCATATGCGGGAAGCGGCCGGGCGTATTAGAAAAAATGACTTTTTGTTCCCGCCCGTACCTTCCATGAAAACTACCTACAATCATGGCAATATGGTTTTAAATTTATGGGGCCTGTGCGGGGGAAAACGATACCGTATTCGCACGGATTTGCCGGCCGGTATCGCCCGCGCGCAAAAAGCCAAAAAAATATGGCTGAATTAAGCCCTGTTTTAAAAAAAGGACTGGGAGCGCCGCATTTAATAGAAATGCAATCAATATTTGCCAGATAACCCAGCAAATGCGTTTTTTCTGTGAACGGAAAACAACAACCCTTAATTTCCAAAACACATTATTAATAGTGTTAAATCGGGGTTTTTTATGGCCGAAGATTTCGATGTAAAATTTACCGACAAGCATTACTCGCCGGACCCATCCTACCGGAAGAACAGCTGGCTGGGAGATTACACACACGCGTACGAGGAATTTACCCGGGATCCGGACGCGTTCTGGGACCGTATTGCCCGGGAACTCCACTGGTTCACCCCCTATACTCAGGTGAAGGAGTGGAACTTCCCCTACGCCCGCTGGTTCCTGAACGGGAAGACCAACATCACGTACAACTGCCTTGACCGGCATGTGGTGAATGCACGCCGCAACAAGGTTGCCCTCATCTGGCGTGGTGAGGACGATACGGAACGGATCTTTACGTACCGCCAGCTCTTCCGCGAGGTGATGCGGGTGGCAAACGGCCTCAAGAATCTTGGCGTTACCAAAGGCGACCGAGTCTGTATTTACATGCCGATGGTGCCTGAGCAGATCATATCCATGCTTGCCTGTGCACGGATTGGAGCGGTTCATAGCGTCGTTTTCGGCGGATTTGGCGCAGCAGCCCTCAACAGCAGGATCACCGGAGCAGCAGCTAAAGTCGTGATAACGGCGGATGTCACCTTCCGGCGCGGCAAGTCCATCCCGCTCAAGCATATCATTGAGGAAGCTATCATCAATGCCCCGAGTGTCGAGCACGTTGTTGTACTGCGGCGGGAGAAGAACCAGCCGGTCGAGATCCACCGCGAGATGGAGGTGGACTTTTATGAGATGATAAAGGATGTCCGGCCCGAGTGCGAACCCGAGATCATGGATGCTGAAGACCCGCTTTTTATCCTTTACACCAGCGGATCAACCGGTGCCCCCAAAGGGATTGTTCATACCTGCGGCGGATACATGGTCGGGACATATTATACGACCAAGAATGTCTTTGACATCAAAGAGAACGATGTGTACTGGTGTACTGCCGATCCCGGCTGGATCACCGGCCACTCTTACGTGGTCTATGGCCCGCTTGCCCTGGGTGCAACCATTGTTATTACCGAGAGCACTCCTGACTTCCCGGACCCGGGCGTGTACTGGCGCATGGTAGAAGAATTCGGGGTCACCATCCTCTATACCGCCCCTACGGCAATACGGATGTTCATGAAGCTTGGCGAGCAGTGGCCGGACAAGTACAACCTCTCGACCCTGCGTATCCTTGGATCTGTCGGGGAACCGCTCAATCCCGAAGCCTTTGAGTGGTACTATCATGTCATCGGTAAGGACCGGTGCCCCATTCTCGATACCTGGTGGCAAACCGAGACCGGTATGCACATGATCACCACCATGCTCGGAGAGCCGATGTACCCGGGTTTTGCGGGAAAGGCTATTCCCGGAGTCGTCGCCGATGTTGTTGACAAGGAGGGCAAACCGGTTCCCCCGGGCACGGGCGGATTCCTCGCCATTCGTGAGCCCTGGCCTTCCATGCTCCGCACGGTATACAACGATGACGAACGTTACCGGAAATACTGGAACACCATCCCCGGCTGTTATGCAGTCGGTGACCTTGCGGTGAAGAACAAGGCCGGTTGTATCATGGTCCTCGGGAGGTCGGACGACCTTATCGTTGTTGCCGGTCATAACATCGGGACGGCTGAAGTGGAGAGCGCACTCGTGTCCCACAAGGCAGTTGCGGAAGCGGCTGTTATCGGAAAACCGGACATGGTCAAGGGCAACATTATCAAGGCATTTGTTATCCTCCGGGTGGATCATGCTCCAAGTGACAAACTGAAAAACGAGCTCCTCTACCATGTGAGAATTACGCTGGGCCCGATAGCGATGCCTTCGGAGATCGAGTTTGTCACGACGCTCCCCAAGACCCGGAGTGGCAAGATTATGCGCCGGGTGCTCAAGGCAAAAGAGATGGGCATGGACCCGGGTGATGTCTCAACCCTTGATGAATAAAAACTGAACATATAACCTATCTTTTTAAATACTGTTTTGTGGCATTTATAAATATGAAGGTCAGACCAGAGGACTCCCTCAAGATTGAAAATATCGTTGCCTCCGCTAAGGTGACCGATTATCTGGATCTTCCCGTGCTGGCATCCAAGATCAAGGACGCCGAATACAACAAGAAACGGTTCCCCGGTGTTGTACTCCGCATGCAGGATCCAAAAATCGCTGCGCTGGTCTTTGGATCCGGAAAAGTGGTCCTAACCGGTGCAAAAAGCATTGACAGCCTGAGCAAGGGGCTCAATATTCTTGGCGGACTCCTGCGCAAACAGGGGATCGATATCCCCAAGAAACTGGACTACAAGATCCAGAATATCGTCACATCTGCAGATTTGGCAACACCCATCAATCTCAACAAGATTGCCGTTGGATTCAACCTTGACCGGATCGAATACGAACCCGAGCAGTTCCCCGGGCTTGTGTACCGGCTTGACAACCCCAAAGTTGTGGTTCTCCTCTTTGGTTCCGGCAAGCTGATCATCACGGGGGGCAAGGAGCCGGAGGATGCCAAGAAGGCCGTTATCAAGATCCTTTCAGACCTGCGCAGCCTCGGACTCCTTTAAACCCTCAATTTCTTTGTTTTTCCTCAATCTTTCGGAATTCCGGATAAAAAAAATACTGACATATATACCATTGGGTCGTTGCAAGGCAATACGAGATACTATATATACACAAAAGCCATAATTGTAGGATATAGCGAATTGAAAATATTGTGGATGTGATGTATGAGAACCGAGAATGTTATGTATTTCACCGAGAAGGAAGAGGAATTCGCCAACCTTCTCATCGAGATTGGTACGAAGCGGAACGTGGCAAAGGTGCTGGTGTTCCTTGCAAACACTCCTGAAGCAACCTCCCGTGCAATCGAGCGCGGCACCGATCTCCGCCAGCCCGAAGTCAGTATCGCCATGCGCTACCTGATTGACCAGAACTGGATCAACAGCCGCGAGAGCAAAGCCGAGAGCAAAGGCCGGCCCGTCAAGATCTACGAGCTTGCTAAGCCGATCCACGAGATCATGGACAGCATCGAGAAAGAGAAGAAGAAAGAGGCGAACAACCAGCTCGCCCTTGTCCAGAAATTACGCGACTACATCCGGTGAGGTAATCACCGTACACTTTTTTATCCCACCGACAATCACGGTGGTCTTTTTGGTAAATCCGCAGAAGAGCCCGCTCTCGACAACACCCGGGATTGCAGCAATGGCGGCCTCAAGTTTTTCCGGATTACCTATTGAAGAAAATTTGCAATCAACCACAAAATTACCATTATCGGTGATGACCGGGCCGTCTTTTTTCACGGCTTCGCGGATAACCGGCTCGCACCCCAGTTCACGGAGCCGGGCCATGACCGGCATGATGGCAAAGGGCAGGACTTCGACGGGCACCTGCGCCCCCAGTTTCCTGACCACTTTTTGATCATCGACAACCACAATGAACTGTCGTGCCGCGGCTGCCACGCACTTCTCCCGCAGGTGTGCTGCTCCCCGCCCCTTGATGAGCCGGAGTGCCGGGTCAACTTCATCTGCCCCGTCGACAGCAATATCGATGACCGGGTTGTCGTCAAGAGTGGTGAGGGGGATACCTGCCTCCCGCGCCCGGATTGCCGTCTGGAACGATGTGGGGATGCCCGATACCCGCATGCCGTTTCGGACATGTTCTGCCAGCCGCTCGATCATGTAATATACGGTCGAGCCGGTGCCGAGCCCGACTACCATGCCGTCTTTTATCATATCTGCAGCCTTGTAGCCGGCCGCACGCTTCGCCGCGGTAAGATCCTGTGCCTTCTGGTCCATTACCGGGATAATTCGCTGTACCGGTATAATTAAGATGGGGATCGTGACGTGCCGGAAGGAGGGGGCACTCCAATAAAAAAAATCACTGGAAGATCTTCTTTGTTGCTTCGCAGGCCTTGTACGAAGTGCAGTCCAGGGTTATGGGGGTTATCGAGATGTTCCCTTTCCGGATTGCATGGACATCCGTGCCTTCTTCGGCATCCTCGACAAGCGGCCCGTTGATCCAGAAGTATGGCCGGCCGCGGGGGTCGAGGCGCTTCTCGACCCCGGTATGGAAGAGCTTGTGGGCGAGCCTCGTAACTTCATACCCTCCCTTCACCGTAGACGGGATGTTGACATTGATGACATCAGTGTCCTTGTCAAACCCCTGCGAAAGGACGCGTTCCACCACGTCCCTGACAACCTTCTTTGCCGCATCGAAACTGTGGCCATGATAACTGGGATCATCGAACTTGTCACCCTGGTCCTCGACTTGGAGGGAGAAGGCGATCCCTTTCGATCCCTGGTTGGAGCCTTCGAGTGCTGCGCCGACCGTGCCTGATGTCATGATCGATTCGGTGGAGAGGTTCTCGCCGATATTAATCCCGCTCACGATTATCGTTGGCTTGAGGTTCAGGGCATAGAGTCCGATGATGACTGCATCCGTGGGTTTTCCGGCTACGGCCCATGCTTTGTTGCCATTCATCACAACCTGCGTTGCCCGGAGCGGCTCAAAGATGGAGATTGACCGGCCGACCGCGCTCTGCTGGCTTGCGGGGGCGACAACGGTCACATCCGCAATGGGCGTCAGGGCATCGTACGCGGCCCAGAGCCCAATGGAGCTCACGCCGTCATCATTGGTCAGCAGGATCGAGGGTCTCATATCCATCAGCTATTGACGCCGCGCCACAAAAAGTACCTGATCGGATAGGGTAATTTTCCATGGCAGCATACATAACGTGGATGAAGGTACTGCTCGCGGAGTACACAACCGCCCATGATCCATCACTTGCCCGTGAGGGCAGGGCGATGCTTGACGTGTTAAAAAAGAGTTTCGAGCGCTGCGGCTACGAAGTTGTCCTCCCGGGAACGGGAGATTTCGAAAATGAGATTGGACGCCTCGCGCCCGCGTGCGACATGGGTCTTGTTATCGCTCCCGACCACCTGCTCTCAAATTACTCCATGATCCTTGAGCAGCATACCCACAGTCTCGGGTGCGGGTTCATGACCATTGCACTCTGCGCCAACAAGGTTCGGACCCAGAAGATCCTCACCCAGCACGGTATCCCGGTTCCCGGAGAAGCCGGTCCCGGTAAGAGAGTCATCAAGCCGGCCAGGGGATGCGGGGCACTGGGGGTACGGCTGTCGGAGGATGAACCCGGGGTAGGAGAGTTTGCCGAGCGGTATATTGAGGGGGAACACTACTCGGTAAGTATTGTTCCGAACCGGATTATTGGTGACGCCTGCCAGTATTTCACGGGAAATCCACCGGCCGTTCTTGCCGTGAACCGACAATATATTGACATCCTTCCTGACGGAACCTTCCGGTATCTTGGGGGTGAGACCCCCATCCACCCGAAGAATGAAGAGGAGATTATCAGGACCGCACTCAAGACCGTAGAGGTCCTTGGCTGCCAGGGGTACTGCGGGGTAGACATGGTTGTGGCAGACAAAGCCTATGTCGTTGACGTCAACCCCCGGATCACGACAAGCCTTGTCGGGATTGCGGCCTGCATGGAAGAAGAGATCGCCAGCCTGCTGGTTGCCGCCTCAAAGGGGCAGGGACCGGCAGAAGTGCACCTGAAGGGCCGGGTCCGTTTCGATACTGACGGGAAGGTCACACTGGAATGATCGGGATCGATGTCGGGGGGGCAAACCTCAAGGTGGCTGATGAGAATGGTGCCCGCATCCATTACTGTCCGCTCTGGGAAAAAGCGCCCATTACCGAAATTCTCCTGCCGTATGCAGAACAAGATTGCAATGCCGCGGTTGTAATGAGCGGGGAGCTTGCCGATTGTTTCATGGATAAGATGCAGGGCATCTCGTTCATCGTTGATGCAGTAAAAAACGCCTTCCCCAATGCCCGGTTCTATGGAACGGACGGGACCTTCCATGACAATGCGGTTCCCGGACTCGCCGCAGCGAACTGGCTTGCTTCCGCAGACGTTCTCCGCACAAGGTATCCGGATGCAATCCTTCTTGATATCGGGAGCACAACCTCCGATATCATCCCCCTCAACCGTTTTTCTCAGCTCTGGGGGCTGACCGACACAAAGCGCCTCCAGAAAGGGTATCTCCTGTATACCGGCATGCTCAGAACGAGCATCCCGACCCTCATCCGGTCCGTAAACCTCAACGGGATATCCACTCCGGTCAGCACGGAATATTTTGCTGCAAGTGCCGATGCGCACCTCGTGCTCGGCCACATCGGGTCCGAACACTATACCTGCGATACGCCGGACCATAAGGTGAAGACCGTTGCCGCATCCCTGCGGCGTCTTGCCCGCGTAGTCTGTGCAGATCTTGAAGAGATTGGAGAGGATGGGGCAATGGATATTGCCCGGCAGTTCTGGGCGGTCCAGCGGGCATATGTCTGCGATCAGGTCAGAAGGATCACAAGAGAGACCGGTTCAAAAAAGATCATCGTTGCCGGCACGGGTGCTTCCCTGTTTGCCCGCGAACTCGGGGGCATGGATCTGACAGAAGAACTGGGAAATTTTGCCGATGCCCTTCCCGCCTTTGCCGTGCGGGAACTGGCAGCGGGCCGGAATGCGGTGTCAGAACCGGACCTTTGAAGTTGCCAGGGTGGATAGCGGGGATACGGCCCCATCTGGCTGGCTCCTGACAGCCCCTTGCGCTATGTTCGTGGGGAGCAGGTCATTGGATTTTCGCATCCCGGTATTCTCTCCCGCAAGTGTGCTGCACGGGGATATGGTGAGAGCAGAGGGAAAATTGCAGGCTTCGAGTGCATCCGAGCCATCGATTCGTCCCCCTTCCGGAATCCGGGCGGAAAGATTGGCGAGCGTAAGAACCGAAGAGGGTAGTCGCATGCCAAAGATATCGGTTACCGGAATCTCCGGTATTGCCCGGCCAGAATACTTCTTCCAGCTGGTGCGGTCAACGCGGATTCCCATCGCACCGATGTGCCGGGCTGCCCGGCTTTCCGGCATGGTTGCAGAAAGGCAAAAGAAGAGATCAACCACCAGGCTGCCGATCCGCGTTCCCGGATAAAAGGGTTCATCTGCATTACAGAGTTTTTTGCAGTTCTTGCAGGTGAACCGTTTTATCCTGACCTTGATGATACGCTCCCCGTCCCCGTCCCTGATCACGGCGTACTTCTTTGTACGGGTATCATATCCCTGGACCCGCCCCCCGCACGCAGGGCATGCGGCAAGGTGAGTAAATTCAGCATCATCAAGAGAGCAGATCGCGGACTGGACGATATCGGTTACCATCGGCGGGATCCGGGGGGGTCGCATGGGGGGATCAACTCTGCAGGTTTCTCTGCGATACATTGTGCTGTGCGCAAGTGCTGTGCACTAGTCAGACAAACACGTTTTTGTCCGCGCTCCTATAAAAACCCACCTAAAATCATCAGAATGCAG
>JBFYKS010000289.1:0-5152 GCA_041305785.1 Methanoregula sp.
CATGAACCACCCCCTTGACCGGCCGGGCACGTACGCGTATCTCAAGCGGGAGTGGGGAGGTATGAGTGATCAGACTGCCGGGTATAACGAATCCGTGTCGTTCCTCTCCGGTCAACATTACGACTCGGGCAAATAATGGAGAGAAAACAATTTACCGTCCCCGCGGCGGTTTGTACAATCATCGTGACCTTTTCAATCCTGATTACCATCTCGGTAATCTTCCCCCATGATATGGTGAGGATGAACGGGATCCAACCGAATGTTACGTATCTTGATGCACCCCCCGTCCCTGTCTCTCATTCATTCAACTTCCAGAACGATACGATAACCGTCTCCATGCTCATCAACAGGTCCGTGTACGAAGGTGCAAAGGAGACTGATAAGCGGGTATTCACCTTTGCCGGCGTTCCTTACGCGACATGGGCGGGAGAGAGCGCCCGTAAGATGATTGAAGACCCGGTGCTCGACGAGTTTTACCACGATCTTCTTTTCCAGTTCCGCACAATCCGTGAAGAAAAAAACCTTACTGATGACGAATATGCCGAACTCCTCGCTTCCTATGCGCAGTCGTTCCGGTACGAGACGAAAGGTCTTCCGGCAAAATTCCCTGTCGAGACGGTCTCTGATGGTTATGGCGACTGCGATGATTTCAGTTTTCTCCTTGCCGGACTCCTCTCCCGTGAAGGGTATAAAACAGCCCTTTTTTTCTTTGAATCCGATAATCACGTGGTCGCAGGAATCGGTTCGAATGAAAACCAGTATCTCGACACGGAATACGCGTATGTGGATATCATGGACTATTCGTTCATAGGGGTTACGGTAAACGAACTCAAAGGATCTGATTCGATGTACCTGGATCCCATCGTTATACCTGTTGGCAGTGGGATGAAAATTTATCACAGTGGGAATGAAACCCGGAATATTGCTGATATTGCACGGCTTGCATACCATCGTTCCGGTGATTTATCTGCCAGGATGAAGGAGATGAGGCAGGATCCTGCTTTCAATCTCGCGGAATATGACCGGATTGCCGGTGAGTCCAGTCAGTACTCACGAATCTATACTTATATTATCCGGCACCGGTTTGACCGCCCGGGCACGTACGCGTATCTCCAGCGGGAGATGGGTTTTTCCTGAACGGAAAAAAGCGTGAGGGATGGTAATCCCCGGTTTTTCCGGGCCGGAGAATTTATAGTACGAATCGAGCGCCGGGCCAGACGGTGCCCCGGTCCCTGTGATCGAGATTATCATCGACAATCATCTATTCGGTCTTCTCCAAAAACCCGGCCATCTTCGTGTTCAGGAACCGCCCGGTATACCCTCTGCAGCGCGATTCAGCGAGCGCGTTCTCCTGCAGCCTGGCGGTAATACCCGGATTCCAGCCCAGGAATCCAGCTAATTGCGATAACAAGATTAATATGCTGCCTTGGTTACTGCTAGTTTGTTCAATAATGACAACCACTGCTTCCGGCTCTATGCGAATTGCAGGGATTGCCGTTCTCCTTTTGTTCCTCCTCATCCTGTGCCCCCCGGCTGGCGCAGCCCCGGAAGAGGACTCGGACCTCGATGGCATTCCCGATGCACAGGACAACTGCCTGTATGTATCAAACCCCGACCAGACGGATTCCGACAAGGACGGTTTCGGGGACGCCTGTGACAAATGCCCCTATGAGTACGGGCCGGTGGAAAACTCCGGTTGTCCTGTGCAACAGGCACCGGCAGATTCCGACGGGGATGGTGTAGCTGATACCGATGACAAGTGTCCCTATGAGTACGGGCCGTCATGGAATGCCGGCTGTCCGGAGCAGACCGCGGTTCCGGACTCCGACAAGGACGGCGTTTCGGACGATCAGGATAAATGCCCCTACGATTATGGACCGTCATGGAATGCCGGTTGCCCGGAGCAGACCGCAGCTCCCCCCGCGGTTCCGGACTCCGATAAGGACGGTCTTTCAGATGACCAGGACAAGTGCCCCTACGAACACGGACCGTCATGGAATTACGGCTGTCCTGAGCAGATCGCGGCACCGACTAAGGCTGTGTTCACAGGCACCCCGACACCGGCACAGACACCCCTTGCCGGGTCCCTCGTGACCCGGACGCTCATCACCCCAACGACCGGCGGGCAGACCCCGGCATCCAATCCGCCGGGATTGGTCCTTAGTATCAGGCCGATCATCGATTTGCTCGGCATTGGGAACAGCACCATCCGTGTCGAAGCAAAGGATCCTTCCGGGATACAGAGAATCAATATCTATGTTGATGACATCCTCCGCCGGAGCTGCTCCGGCACCTCGGTCTGTTATGTTGTCACGCCGGACCTGCTGGAGCGAAGCCGGGTCGGCGCAATCGTCACCACCCGGAAAGGCGGGACAGGCGTCATTGGGCTCGTATCGGACAGCATCCGGATCGACCCGCGGTGGGCCCGGGACAGCGATGGCGACGGGATCCAGGATCTCAACGACAACTGCGATGGTATCAGCAACCCGAACCAGGAAGACTCCGACCAGGACGGGGTGGGCGATCCCTGCGACCAGTGCAACGTGATGCAGATCTGCATGGGAGGTCCCGGCATCAGCGAGACGATCTCCTGCGGCAAGAGCGGCGAGGTTGCCCGTGTCCTTGACGGCCAGTGGTATTACAGCCGGATTTATACTTCGGTAGGTTCGGACGGCTGCGGGTGCCGGGACCCTGACGGGCTGGACTACTTCCATGCCGGAAGTGTATCTTCGGAGCGGGTCGCAAGCAGCACAGGCATATCCCTGGCCGGTATCCGGCGCGAGAAAGGCTGCACGGTGACCTCCGGCTGTGTCGAGACGGGTTCTGACCGGTGCCAGGATGCACAGACACTGCTCGAAGCCACCTGCGGGCCGGGTGGCGGGACAACCCGGACGGTCCAGTGCCCGCAGGGCTGTTCCAATGGTGCGTGTGCATGCGAAGACAGCGACCGCGGCAATGATTATTACATGCAGGGTTCGATCGGGAAGAAGCGTGATACGTGCGAGAACGCGATCACGCTGCGGGAATTCTCCTGCTCCCTCGATCCGGCCAGCCAGGGCATCGATGAACGGCTGGTGCAGTGCCCCGGGGGATGCACGGAAGGTGCCTGCCGGTGCGATGATTCCGATGGAGGTTTTGTACCGGAAGTGGCAGGACTGGTCGGGATCCATGAGGCAAACAAGGCCGACTACTGCCTGGCAGACGGTATCACCCTCATGGAATACTGGTCATCCCGGACCGGGAACACCTGCAATGTCATGAACGCTACCGTTGCGTGCGAAGGATCCTGCAGGAACAATGCCTGCATTGCCCCAAGTTGCACCGACTCTCTTCAGAACCAGGGCGAAACCGATGTGGACTGCGGGGGACCGTGCGCTCCCTGCGGGATGGTGAAGGTGCGTGGGATCCTGGTGTATCAGGAGACCGAAGCGGGGCCTGACGGTTCAGCCTACAAGCCGATACGCGGAGTCACCGTGGGCCTTGTAGATCAGGGTGTTGCCATCAACTCCGAACACGATGAATTCCCGCAGGGGACAAGGACCACGACCACGGACAGCGAAGGGTATTTCGAGTTCATCATCCCAAGAGACGCGTATGTGGCGCCAAACGGATACGGCCTCAAGTTCAAGCCAACCAACAGCGCTGCACGGATTGAACGGGACTTTGACGGCTGCGATGAGTTCGTCTTCTTCCTCACGGATAAGGGAGTGAAAGTGAACACCACGGGAGATGCTGATTTCGGGAGGGTGATCGTTCCCATGAGTTACTACGGGCCTTCTTACGATCCGGGGATAATCTTTGCGCCCGGGTACTGGTATGAATGGCGACTCTGGCCGGTCTGCGGCAGGAACGCAGAACCGCTGGCAACCGGTTCAGCGTACTTCAACCTTGCCGAGGACATCGCGGTTGCCCGGACCTGGGCTGACGGGCACCGGGCAGAGGGAAGCACCGACACCATCACCCGGGCCGACGTGCAGTACCCGGACAGCGTTGACACCCCCATGTACAACCCGGTCTATGGCGAGATTGACCTGAACAAGAAACACGGGGACCATGACCCCGGCCTTATTGACGAGACTGTCCTGCACGAGTACGGCCACCAGCTGGAGGACGATATCGCGATGACCGACTGGACGGGCGGAGCCCATACCATATGTACCCGCAATGATGCGGAATTTGCTCTCAGCGAAGGATTCGCGGAATGGTTCAGCGCAATGATTGCCAACCGGTTCCGCACCGATCCCGAACACTGGATGTCTCAGGTGGGGGAAGAATATAATCTGATTGAGACCCCCTCTTGTAATCCACCACCGACAGTAATCTGTGTGGACTGGGCACTGACCGGAGAAGCACAGGCTGACAGCCTCCTGTACGATGCATCCGGGGAGCCGATCAGGGGACCGGATGGCGAGCCGCTGCACGGGGCCGACCGGGCCGTCTGCCGGGAATTCCGGACAATCCCGCCACCCCCCCCAAACAACATGCAGAACGTCGAGCTGGGCGTTGTCGCGCTGATGTGGGACCTCATCGATGTTCCCGGCCCGGAATATCCCCCGGCACTGACCAACGAGACATGGGACACGATCGGCGGCGAAGAGTATGAGGACGCGGTGTTCAAGATATTCGACCGGGAGTTCGATAACTTCCTTGACGCCCCGGACATCTGCCAGTTCGTCTATGGCCCCTCCGGGTGGAAGGCCCGGTTTGCGGGGCAGCGCGAGGCATCGGAGATCGACGGCATCATGGAAAGGAACCTGATCGAGAATGCGTGCTGAGGTGAGAGAGATGGACAAAAAATACCTGGTTATCGGCGTGGTTGCGGGACTCCTGGTCCTTGGTGCAGCCGCAGCGTATTATGTCATGATCTATGCCCCGAACAATGCAAGTCCCGCTCACGTGGAGGATCTCCACATGAAGATGTCGGCATCGAGCCTGGGCGAGCTCGAGGCTATCGTCAGGGGCAGTGCGGCCCCTTATACCCGCGAGCGGGCAGTGATCGTGTACTCGGATATAGCCGAACGCAGTGACAATACCGCCCGCGCCATGGCATTCCTTAAGGGTGTTGCACAAGCCGAAAAGGATGGCGATGTCCGCACGGCAGCGTACACGAGCTATTACTGGCTGAAGGATACGGCAGGGATACAACCGGAGA
>JBFYKS010000290.1:0-4958 GCA_041305785.1 Methanoregula sp.
ACCACTGGGATTCACACCCGAACTATGAAAAACGTTACCTTTTTTTTGAAAAGGGGCCCCCATATCAGGGATCCGGTACGGCAGGTGGGGCGGATTACCGGATATGAACCCGAATTGAGGCCGCCGTGAAAACCCCCGCGGGGGCGGCGGCAGGACTCGTAATGGGGGGCATGGGGGCAGTTTGCCCCCATAATTTTTTCTTCCGGAAATCCGTTTTTCATGGGAAAACCTGCGCTGGGTAATATTGGATTGCGATGGAACCACGGGCGCTCGGGGTCTCGTCGACCCTCGCCGTTGTGGAGCAGGCCGTTCCTGGGAGCCTGAAGATGTATAAAACCGGGGGTCAAGGGGGCTTGCCCCCTTGGGGTGCCTCCCCCACTGGGGGAGAGAGGGGGTCACCCTCGCAATTCTATAAAAGGACGCTTTAGGAATGTTTTCTACAGAGCCCATTTTCCGCAGAGGGAATGTTCCGGGTCGGCAAACCGGATTTTTGCGCCGGTGGCATCCCCGCTGATGAGGACGCCGTTGAGGAAGCCGATCGTGGTCAGGGTCGTGCCACAGACACTCGCAACGATGGGAAGGATCGTGACATCGTGGGCAACCGCAACCATAAGAGCGTCATCCCCGCCCCCCGGCATCGACACGAGTGCCCTGAGTAACCGGTCACTGTAATCGTGCGGGTCACGGATCGTATCCCCGGGAATCGCTCCCCCAAGCCACTCCTGCATCAGGGAGTGCCAGCCTTTCTCATCCCAGAGTGCCCTGAACCTTCCGGGATCGGTGATGACACTCTCAACGCACGGAAGGATTCCCAAATCCCGCGTTCCGTTAAGGGAAGCATATCCCTTCCGTATTGACTCTGCCGTCATGCGGCAGCGCCGGGGGGCAGTGTGGCCAAGATGGAGGGTTGTGTCGGGAGCGATGGTCTGGAGTTTCCTGCCGAACTCCTCGGCATGGACGATCCCTTCCGGCGTAATCGCAACGTCCTCGTGCAGTCCGTCCGGAGTAATCCGCAGCAAATCCCGGGCCGAATGCCGGATCAAAAGGATATTTCTTCCGGTGGCCCGGTGGTTCTTTAAGAGTTCCAGGACATAATCGCCGTGGTTCATGGCAGAGTACCAGTCGCCGCATGAATCAAAAAACTGATCGATTGGATTTTTTTGATTTTCGCTCATGCACGCGGGGCCGGCTTCTTGTTGTGCCGCCCGATGCCGGCCCCTCTCTCACGCGCTCGTATCGGCCACGATCTTCCCGTCCTGCAGCGTGACAACCCGGTCAAAGTACCGCTGGTGCCACTCCTCGTGGGAGACCATCACCACGGTCTGGTTCAGATCGTGGTTCAGTTTCTTCAAGAGTTCGAGGATGACCGTCGAGTTCTTCGTGTCAAGGTTGGCGCACGGCTCGTCGGCAAGGAGGAGCGCCGGGTTGTTGATGAGGGCCCGGGCAATCGCAACCCGCTGCTGCTCGCCGCCCGACATCTCGCCGGGAAGGAAACCGACCCGGTCTTTGAGCCCCACGAGCGCAAGGATGTCCCGGCAGGCCCGGGTGCACTCCTTTGACGTCATCCCCCGCACCTTTGAGGGCAGGAAGATGTTCTCCTCTGCCGTCAGCTCCGGCACCAGCGCATAGTCCTGGAAGACGTACCCGAGCCGGTTGAGCCGGAACGTCGTCCGCTCCCTCTCGGTGAGAGCATTGACGTCCACGCCATCGATGAGGAGGCTTCCTGAGGTTGGCCGGTCAAGGAGCCCGAGCAGGTGGAGGAGCGTTGACTTCCCGCTGCCGCTCGCGCCGGTGATCCCGACAAACTCGCCCCGGCCGATGGTGATATCCGCGCCGTCCAGTGCCCGGACTTCCACGCTGCCCCGGCCATAGATCTTTGAAAGTTTGCGTCCCTGGATCATGCTACCCCCGGATTGCCGAGAGGATCTCCTCCCGGGTGGTCAGCCACGATGGCACGTAACCCGCGATGAGCGATACGACAAAGAGGCTTGCAACCGCCTCGGCAACAAGCGACAATTCCAGCACCGGGGCGACCGGCCCGCCGGGGAAGACCAGCGGCGAGGCGGTCAGGTACTGGAGCACGAGGAGGAGGAGCACGCAACCCGCGGCCGTCCCGCAGGCGCAGATGAAGAGTGCCTGGAAGATGTAGGACTTGATGATGATCGAGCGGTCGATGCCGATGGCCTGCAAAATCCCGATCTGTTTGCGCCGGTAGACCGTGTTGATGAAGATGACGATGAAGATGATCACGATCGCGATGATGAGGCTCACGATGGTGCTGATGAAGTTGATGATGTCGAAACTCCCGACAATGGATTTCAGGAAGTCCGCGGACTTGTCCTCCCAGGTCCAGACCTGCTCCTGCACCCCGTACTGCATCAGGGTGATCCGCATGGCATCCTCATCGCCGGTTGTTCTGGTCTTCACGAGGATCTGGTTTGCCGCATCGGTGGTTCCCATGACGTCCTCGTACTCCTTTCTTGTTATGAAGGCGTTCGAATCGGTGGCCGAGGTGCCCGAGTACAGGATCCCCTTGACCCGGTACTGGCGCGTCACACCGTTCCTGAACGTGACCTCCACGGTCTTGCCGACACCGGCTCCGCCAAGCGATGCGACCCGGTCAACCTTCTGGTTCTCACTTCCGGCAAGGGTTCTGCCAAGCACGATCTGGCCCCGGTCCGCATCGGCAAGGAAGTCCCCGCTCTCGATCTTCGTGTGGGTCCTGAGCACCTGCACCTCATCGGAGGGCTGGATCGCGACGATGAGGGGAGACGCCGACTTTCCCTTGTACACGATCGTTGCGCCGCCAAAGTAGCGCGGCGAGCTTGCAACAACGCCGGGGATGCGGTTGATCTTCTGCTGGAGTTCGCCGGCCTTGGTGATGATGAGTTCGTTCTCGCGGGGCTCGATGACCAGGTTCCCGTAACTGAAATCGATGGTCTGCTGGTTGAAGAGGATGACCACGCCGGCGATGATGGAGGGGAGGAAGATGAGGTTGACAAAGACCAAAGCGATGATCGTCACCGTGAGGAGGAGCGTTCCCTTGTTGCCCCGGGTGATGAGCCGGGAGGCAAGGAAGAAGGCGACCTGCTCCTCCTCAAGCATCGCCGCTGCCCTTCCTGCCCCGGGCAAGATACCAGTAAGCCCCGGCCCCGAGAAGGGCGATCACGATGAGTGCTGCTATGAAAAGGGAGAGCGAGTTCCCTCCCTGCACGGCCATCTGCAGCGACTCGGTGCGGGACTGCACCCCGTAATCGTCCTCGTACTGGACGGTGAGGTTGTACCGGTACTCGCCGGGATCGCCTGCCCGGAAGGTGAAGACAGCCGGCGCATCATTGTCGGGTTCGATCCGGCCGATGAACGCATCTTTGGTGCCGCTCACGGGAAGGTCGATGCCCGCCCGGACGGAGTTGGCATTGTCCGTGCCGGTGTTCTCGAGCCGGATGATGAGCGTGACCGTGTCGCCGCTCTTCACCTGCACCGGGTCAGAAGAGAGGGACGCGATGCCGATCCGTGCCCTGCCTTTCACATGAACCGCAAGGATCTCGTCCTGCCGCGTGGTGGTCCCGTCAGGGCTGACGTACGTGATGGAGAGGCAGACCCGGTTGATGCCGATGGGGGTGTTCTTGTCGGTCGCAAAGACCATGTCGACCGTGGCGTTCTCTCCCTTCTCAAGGCTCCCGAGATGGAAGATGCTCGGGGTCTTCTGGGTGATGGTCGGGCTCGAGCAGTTGACGGCCACGGTCACGAGGTCGGCGCGGGAGAGGCCGTCGTTCCTGAGCACGACATGGGCGTACGCGTCCTCGCCCGGGTTCACGCCTTCCGTCACCGTCTTGATGGCAGAAAGAGCCGGTTTCTTGACGAGCGCAATCTGGGTGTTGACATTGAGTGGGATCGGCTGGCGGACGCTCTGGCCACCCGTGACATCGATCCAGATCTCGGGGAAGTAGATGCCGTCCTTCATCGGTGCCCGGATGAGGAACGTGATCGGGATCGACTGGCCGGGCCCGATCGCCCCGACCCGCTTGTAGTTGCCGGAGATGACCTCGACGTCAGTTGACACGATCTGGACACTCTCGATATTGACGCTGATGTCGGTGCTCCGGACACTCTCGAAGGCGCCGCCGGTCTGGATACCGGTTCCCTGCTGGACGCTGGCCATGCCGGCCGTGTTCCGGATGGTTGCAGTGATGGTGCCGACATCGCCCGGCTGCAGGACGGAGGGCGTGACGGTGTAGTCGGCAACCATGACGGTCGGGCTCTCGGCCCCGGCAGGAACCACGCAGAGGACGAGGAGGAGGAATACCACAAGGGGGCGATACAGGATCATGGGGGAGGGGCTCCGCATAAATGCATCTGTGAACGGGATTGCTGATAAGGATTGTGACGGTGCCAAAAGACCGGGTCTTCTCCGGTTGTCCTCCCCGTACCGGTAAGAGCCGGGACAGCCCGGGGTTGTACCGGTTACCCTCGCCTTATCATCCGCACGCGGAGAGGACCCGGCTCGTGGCGGGCAATACCGTACCCGGTGAATCATTGGACAAAGGGAGCAGCACCGGGTTCCGGCACCGGTGCAAATCCTGCCGGTTTTATCTCATGACAGGTCAAAACCCCGGGGCATGGTGAAACTCAACTGGGAGGCAAAGCTTGCACTCGTCCTTGTGGCGATAAGCCTTTGCATTTATGCCTGCAAGTTCCTCGTCCTGAAAAACCCGGGCGACACGGCGAACTACATCTTCAATGCCCTCGGATTTTTGCCGATCAATGTCCTTCTTGTGACCGTCGTGCTCAACAAGCTGCTGGTGATGCGTTCACGGAGTGAACGGATGCAGAAGATCAACATGGTGATCGGTACGTTCTTCTCCGAAGTCGGAAACGATCTGATAAAAACCATTGCAAAAGGCGATCCCGAAATCGCCCGGCTGCAGGAGTCCCTCGGTGCCGGCAGGGAATGGAAC
>JBFYKS010000291.1:0-3551 GCA_041305785.1 Methanoregula sp.
AGGGCGATTACTACGAGTGTCCAGGCAACACGGGGCATATATGAGGGTTTGTGCCGGAGGGGATAACGGTTGGGATGGGGGTATTATCATTTTGATCCCGACATCGTTATCGTCCCGCCACTATCACGGGGGCCGGCCACTCTCGTGTAACGGCCCGGCCCTGAACCGGTCATCGCAAGCCGTTTGACGATTGAGCGGAACAGGAACAGGCCTGACTCTGGCTGGTGCCAGCATTTTCCGGGCATGGAGAGATCGCAAGGAGGGCTTTTGGGAGGTACGTGGAACCAAAAGCTGCTCAGCTCTCCACAACCGGAAGGCAGGCCGCAGGCGAACAACCGGAATGGATTTCATCGTATTCCGATCACATTCCCATCGGCAGGGTGATGATGCGCTCAGGAAGGTGTGTGGTCGTATCGATCTCCTGCTGGCCGGGCAGATCGCCTGCCGCAAACGTTGTCCAGGGTTGCGTAGGGAACGAGGGGAGGTAACCGTCCAGGTAGCGGTACTGGGGGTGCTTTTTGAGGAACAATGCCGCATCGAACGGCAGGCCGGAAGAGGAGCCCCAGCGGGCAGTCAGGGTCATGTTTGCTGCCATGGCAGAGTCCATCACCTTGCCATCCGTGGCCCCGGATGCCCTGAACGGGGAACCCTGCGGTTTGGGATCGAGATCGCAGCGCCCTTCGATCGTCCTGCATGAGGGCTGCTCCCGTTCAAGCCAGACATCGTAATGATCGGAGAGGATCTCCTTGGCACGGTCCGGAGTGAGCCGGCCCTTGTTCTCCTCCATCAGGTCGGTGAGCCGGACCAGGCGGGCTGCCACGGAACCGCGGATATCGGTTCCCGAGAGGCCGCTGGTCTCGAGGTTGCGGATCCGGGGATCTTCGACATAGTTGGCGCCGATAAAGTACCCATCCTTTGTCTTGTTCACGGAAGAGAACTTAAGTCCCTGCTCAAACCGCATGATCTCGCCGGTCTTTCTATCCCCCACCAGCCAGCTGTTGGCATAACCCGCACTGCTGTTCTGCTGCATGATGGCAACGAACGTGTCGAGATCGCCGGCATACTGGGCAGCTTTCCGGGCCCGGGCGAACGCCGGTGTCTCGTTCGTCTTATACTGGGTGAAGCCCCCGATGGAGGTCTCGGTGATCATCAGACCGCCACTGGTCACGAGATAATCGGAATTACTGTCGATATGGCCGGGTATGCTCTGCATGAGGATACGGTTGCCCTTCTCCGGCACGATATCGTGAATGAGGTTGCAGAATCGTTCGTCTTCGAAGGCTGACCAGGTATTATGAGCGACAACGATCTTCCCGCCGTCCGTCCAGGAACCGGTGGCAATGAAGGCGCTGCAGTGTTCATGGTCAACGAGGTTGTCATATTCGTTGCTCTGGACGGTCGGCCACCAGTAGTCCACGAGTTCCATCTCCGCGTTTAAGGCAAGCACTTCCTGCCAGGTGACCGGGGTCCCCGCTGCGCTTGCACCTTCGGCTATTCCCCGGATCTCTTCCCGGTATTCGGGATCGATATGTCCGGTGAACATCAGCTCAGACTGGTTGACGAAGAACTCCCAGGGCATGCCGGTATCCTGGTAGGTCAGGTACTGCATCGCGTCCTGCTGCTGCCGGATCTCCGGCGCAAGCAGGTAACCATGCTGGTACCCGCGCTCATACGGAGCGCCTTCTGTGTGGAGATATACCCATCCGTTGGCATCGAACCGGTAGCCTTTCCCGTCCGGGGATTTCAGGACGGAATTGTCCTGTGGAGCAGGGACCGCCTGGACTGCAGTTACGAGAAGAAGAAGAGCCAACCCAAGAAGTATGGCTTTGCCGACTGATGATGACCTGAACACCTGATGCTTCATGGATGTCTGTGCATTGCTTGGTCAGGGTAAGGGATAAGAGTAATTACCCGGGCGGGGTATGGCGGTGCCGGGTCTCGTGGGAAGGGACAGGTGGGAGCCGGTGATCGCGAGGGGGCTTGACGGTCCCGGCACCGCAGGGGAGATGAGGGTGTTGTTTGCACCGTCCGGATCTCCGGTCACTCCATGAGATCGGGCATCATGGTAACCTTTTTTTCCCGGGCTTGCACCTCCCGTTTTTTCCCGGATAATCCCCGCCCGATCCTCACGTAATTCCCCAAACCCGCAGCGCACCGCCCGCCATTTCACAAAAAAACCAACGGTTCAGTCACGGCTAAGCCCTTACACGACGTATAATAGTATGTCGAAGGGGCCCCGGAGACAGCGAAGATTCCTCATGGATTCTTCTCGTCCACCGGGTTCTGTGGAACCCGCCGGACAAAAAAGCAAAAAACCAGAAACAGAGTTGAGAAAAAACATGGCAGACTTTATCCAGAAGACAACCGTCAAGACCGCACAGAGAACACTCGCAGCCCAAATCGAGGATGTGGCAGCGTTCGATGCCATCGTCGCATCGGTGCTCGCCACAAACCCGTTCGGCTGCGTGGAATACATGACCGCCGGGGTCACCCACCCGGCCGTTGAGAAGACACGGGAGGGCTACGTGGCAAAGGTCGTGTACCAGGACACGGAGGCAAAGACCGTGGGGAACGACTCCTCGAAGTTCGACACCATTGCCGGGTTCACCGCCGGGGCCGCTGCAATTCTCGCAGATACCGACCTTGCCGCCGCCCACGGGGGCACGGCGGTCCGGGATTTGGGGAACGAGACCTACTCGGCAACCCTGAAGTGCCACGACCCCAACGGGGAGCTGTACTTCGTGAACTTCTCCCGCGAGAGCGTGAGCCTCACCTCGTACTCAGATGACGCCATCCGTACAAAGGTCGAGACCTGGGCAGACACCGTCCCGGCGCTGGCGTAAGGGGGGATGAGATCATGGAGAACGAACTCATCATCACCGGCGCCTTCCTTGGTGCCGGCCTCATCGCCTACGTCATCGTCCCCGGCCTCCTCGTGATGTGGGACCGGGTCCTCGACCACATGGGAGGAAAATTTTAACGAACAACCGGGCCGGGAAAAGAACACCGGCCCATTTTTTTAATGGAGGGGCAGGTTTTTCACCGCTATAAAAGGAAAGTTCCCCGATCATTCCCGGATCAATTTATCGGAGTATCACTTCCGGCCCGGAAGGGCCGGGCCTGTTACCGGTGTGCCGGGCGGCACCTTCACTCTCCGCCAGTACCCTTCCGGCACGGTCATCTCGAACCGGGCGCCTCTCCCCGGCTCACCGCACTCGATGATCGAAATTTCGGTGATATCCAAAATCTCACGGACAAGGGTCAGGCCAAACCCGGTATTCTTCCCATACCCCCGGCCAAAGATCCGCTCCTTCTCTTCAGCAGGGATACCATCGCCGTCATCTTCACAAACCACGACATGCCTGCCCCCTCGTTCCTCAACAGAGAACCGGATAGTCGTAACCTTCCCCCCGTGCCGGACCGCGTTGTCGATCAGGTTGCTGAAGGCCCGAACGAGGAGGGGATCAGCACACACTTCAGAACCCGTCAAAAGATCGTTTTTTAATGTGACCTGTCTGGTCAAAAGATGCATTGCTGCCGTATCTGCAAGG
>JBFYKS010000292.1:0-5322 GCA_041305785.1 Methanoregula sp.
ATGTTCCCGGGTCAGAGGGAACCTTAGAGTCCTGCGGGGGCGATGTCCGGATCGTTCAGGGCATCCACAAGGCAGTCGAGATTGCAAAGAAGACCGACAAGGAGGTGGTTTTCATTTCGGTCGGGTTCGAGACGACCGCACCGACCGTTGCCGCAACACTCCTTACCCGGCCACCTGAGAACTTCTCGATCCTTTCCTGTCACCGCATCGTTCCCCCCGCAATGAAGTGGCTGCTCGAACAAGGCGAGGCAAAGCTCGACGGGTTCATGCTCCCGGGCCATGTCTGTGTTGTGATGGGGTATGAGGAGTACGAGATCTTCCCCGTCCCTCAGGTGGTTGCCGGGTTTGAGGCAGAGGACATCCTGCTCGGTCTCCTGATGCTTGCCAGGCAGGTGACGGAGGGCACAACCCGGGTCGACAACGCGTACCCGCGTGCAGTCGGTCGCGAGGGCAATATCAAGGCGAAAAAGATCATGTACGAGGTCTTCGAGCCATCCGATGTCGAGTGGCGCGGTTTTCCGGTCATTCCGGGATCAGGGCTCCGGCTCAGGAAGGAGTTTGAGCAGTACGATGCCCAGAAGAAGTTTGGCATCGTCTTCAAACATATCACCAAACACTCGGCCTGCAGCTGCGACAAGATCCTGAGAGGTCTTGCCAACCCGGGGGACTGCAAGCTCTTTGGCAAGGTCTGCACCCCGAGAAATCCCGTGGGGCCGTGTATGGTGAGCCACGAGGGCGCCTGCAAAATCTGGCACATGTACCAGATGAAGAAGCGGTAAAAACTCCTAAAATGCCGCAGGATACGGGCGGATAAACATGCAACCAGATGATCTTTTGCAGCAACCCGGCAAAAAAGAACTTCCTGACGAGGATATCGTCTACATCTGGAGCCCCGATCCATACCCGGTACTTGCGGGCCTGATAATCTTTGCCTCGATATACTTTGTCCCGCTCTTTCCACTTCCCCCGCCCTCACGGGGATCCCTCACCCTTGCGACGATTGTCATGGACGGATCCTCTGGACCCTATTCATCGGGCCCGGTACTCCTCCTGACGTTTGTTTTGGGATGGGGTGTTGCCATTGGTCTTGTCATCTACGGGCTTATCAACAAACGACCTGTCCTGGACTTTGAGAGGATGTCCTGAAAAACCGGGTTATGGCATTACCGGCCCGGCATATACCCCGGAACCCAGCCACCAGGTATCATCCACCTTCACCCCGTATCCCAGTTTGGATTCAAGCGTGTTGTTATGGGTTGGATTGATATACGTGAACCGGTAAAACCCGCTCCCGTTCCTGACTGCCGCGCCCATCTCTTTGACAAAAACGCCAATGGCTCCTTCATCATCCCGGGTCTTTCCCACCCTCTCCGGGTTGATTGGGTGAGCGAGCGTGGTGCCATTGAACCCATACGCGTAGATGTAGAGATCGCCTCTGATGAATGAACCGTTTTTATTATTGAACTCTGAAAGTGCCTTACTGCTGCCATGCGTTTTTGCATAGTCTGCCGCGCTCTCAACAAAGGCAATGAGTGATTCATTGCTGGTGTAGATCGACAGGGTCACGTCCGGGTGACTCTCCTGCGGCGGGGGCGTGGGAGCGAGGATTGTATCCGTGGTTGAAAGATCCTGAATGCAGCCGGCAGAAAACAGAAAAATGCCAAGAACCAGCAGACAGGGGATCGTGAAATTATTGGTCTTCATGCAGTAAAAAAATCGGGTTTTATCCACGATAAAGCAGGCGGGTTTCAACACGGGGGATTATGTACTTCAAGCAGCGTTACGTTTGCCCGGAACAGGATCTCAAACCCGGGCATTTTTTTCATTTTAACGTGAGGTTTATTAGCCTGCATGGCGTTAGTTATGTGGTACTTTGCATTCCCGTGCAGAGTAACGAAGCGTGCCTCGGTAGGGTAGTGGACATCCTAGAAGCCTCCGGAGCTTTTGACCCGGGTTCAAGTCCCGGCCGGGGCGTAATTTATTTTCCAGGTCTTTTCTCAATTCATTACGGGTTAATGTCGTAATCATGATCGACAATAGGATCCGAATCAACCAGATCCTGCTCAAAAAAAATTTACTGGAGATTGGAATTTTCCGGCTCATACCTGATGAACCAGATCAGCCTCACCAGTCCGGTCTCATCCTGTTCCATTGACCGTCCCCTCAAAAATAGGAAAAGGATGCGGTCAGATCAGCTGCGCCAGCACGAGCGGAACAAAACCCAAGACCGCAACCACAAGCACTGCCATGACCGCATAGTCGCGGCGGGCAAACGTCCGTTCCCGGACATGCGTCTTTGTTCCCGTACGGTAACCCCGCATATCGATGGTGAGGCCAATCACGCTGGCCCGGAGCAGCGCATTGGAAACAAGCGGGATGACGATGGGAGCAACGCTCCGGATCTTGCCCACGAACCCCTTGCCGGGATTGAACCCCCGGGCAAGTTGTGCCTCGTGGATGCGCTGCCCCTCAATCTGGAGGGTGGGAATGAACCGGAGCGCAATGATAAACATCAGCGTGTAATCGATCGGCATTCCTGCCTTATCGAGCGTATGGACAAGATCCCGGGGCTGCGTCGAGATCAGGAAGAGCTGAAACGCGAAGATGAGGACGATGAACCGGAGCGTGAGGACGAACCCGATCATGAGCCCGCCGGTAGTGACCGGGACAAGACCCCCAAGGTAAGGGATGCCCTGCGGGATCAGGTACCCGAGGATATCCCCATTGGGCATCGTGATGACCGTGATGAGGATGAAGATGACGCTCATGACGATTATCAGCTTGAGCTGCTGGAGCGACTCTCGCAGGAGTTCTCCCAGCGCGGCAAAGATCATCATCGCAACGATCATCAGCGCCAGGAATACGAGATTGGTTGAGATGAGGCACATCACGCTTACGACAAGGATGAACGCTATCTTCGTGAGCGGGTGGAGCCGGTGCAGGAACGCGTCCTTGTGCACGTACTGGAGGATCTCTGCCATGCTCATGCACCCCCGGTATCAGAGATGATGTGACCGCTCTCCATTGTCACTATCCGGTCCGCGCAGTTATCTGCGATCTCCCGGTTGTGGGTGATGATGATGATCGTGTGGCCTTTCTCCTGGAGTTTTTTAAGGATAGTAATGACCAGCAGCGCTTCATACCCGTCAAGACCCGTTGTCGGTTCATCGAGCACGATGACATTTGGCTGCATGGCAACAACGCAGGCTATCCCGAGCCGCTGCCGCTCACCGCGCGAGAGCCAGCGTGGATACAGGGAGGCCGAACTGGCAAGTCCTGCATCGGCAAGAGTAGCCCCAATGACTGCATCTGCATCCGCAATGCCGAGGTTCTTCACCCCGTATGCCACCTCTTCACGTACCGTGTCGGCAAAGAACATGTGATCCGGGTTCTGGAAAACGAGGCCCACATCGTGAGCAAGGGAGGCAATCGTGTGGTCCCTGGTATTCTTTCCATTGACGATGACATCGCCGCTTGCAGGGGAGAGGAGCCGGTTGAAGTGCTTGACAAGCGTGGTCTTGCCCGACCCGTTCTCTCCGACAATGGCAACAAACTCGCCTTTCCGGATCGTCAGGCTGATGTTATCCAATGCCCTGACATCCCCGTAACAGTGGGTAAGGTTATTGACCGTGATGATCGGTTCGTTTTTGGTTGCACACCCGGAATTCTTTTTCATCGCTGAGAAGTCCGGCAGCACCATGCCCCGGACATGATCGTTTGTGAGGACCTCGTCGGGTCTGCCTGTGGCGGTGATGGCGCCGTCCTCCATGACGATGAGGGTATCGACGATCTCCCGGAAATGTACGAACTTGTGCTCGATCAAGAGGATCGTCTTTCCTGACGCCTTGAGGTTTTTGAGGATATCCGCGATCCGTGTTGTCGCATGCTCGTCCAGCTCGGAGGTCGGCTCATCGAGGATCAGGATATCGTTTCCCAGTGCCAGGGTTGCGGCAAGGGCAACCCGCTGCTTCTGTCCCCCGGATAGGTGGTGCGGCGACCGGTCCTTGAGTTCCTCAAGGTAGGTTGTCCGCATGATCCGGGCAAGACGCTCCTCAATAATGTCTGCCGGCAACCCGCGGTACTCAAGGGCGGAGAGGATCTCCTCTTCGACCGTGGTGAAGATCATCTGGGCTTCAGGATCATCAAAGACAACGCCGACATTCCGGGCAAGATCCGAGAGTCCCTGGTAATCGGCAACGTCTTTTCCGTCAACGATAACAGATCCCTCTTTCTTCCCGCCATAATCATGGTGCAGGACCCCGGATGCCGCAAGGCACAGCGAGGTCTTTCCGGCCCCCGAGGGGCCGGTAACCATGATACACCGGCCCTTCTCAAGAGCAAGGGAGATCCGGTGCAGGGCCGGCTGCACCGTTCGTGGGTAAGTGTAACTGACGTTGTTAAGTTCGATCATTCCTGTCCTCTAAGAAGCACCCTGCTTGAAGGGATGTAGAGGAACTGGACTACGATTGCATTAAAAACTGCCGTTATGACCACGATGGGGACAAAGACTGCAACGAAGGCCATCAGGTCGCCATTGTACTTGGCGAGGTAGGTCGCGCCAATCGCGATGATGGCAACGGCAGCAAACGTGAACCCGCTTGCAAGGGTTGCAAGGAATGTCGTGACAGTCGGGGCAAGCCGGGTCCTCTCACTGAGGGCAGCATAGAGAAGGAAGCAGACCAGTGCGCCCACCGGTTCACTGATGAGATTTCCGGGCGGGAACATCGAACTGGAGATGAGCATCGATAAGGCTCCGGCAACAATGCCGATACCCAGCGCTTCGAGAAGTTTTGGCCGGATCAGGATGATCGCAAGGCAGTAGAACGCAATGATCATGTTCGGAGTGAGCGGCGTATGGAGCATGGCAAGGAAGAACCTGAGGATTGCGCCGATGGCAAGCAGGATTCCGACTATGGCAATATCTTTTGACTTCATGGTAACATCACAACATCGGGTAATCAGCAGGGAGGTGGAGGTGTTGCACGCTCCGGCTAACTTATACCTTAATGTATACTTTTGTGCATTTGTGTATAAATATGTAATCGTTCTGCGGGCTTGCCTGCCGCAGTAACCCGTCTGCTCAACAAGATTAAGGATCGGATATCAGACATCCCGCAATCGATCAACCCTATAGCAAGAAGAGATCATAAGACTCCTTATCGTTTATTACCCGATGTCTGGCCATGTTTATCGCATGGCAGAAGCGGTTGGTGGGGGAGCGAGGGAAATATTGGGAACAGAAGCCATTTTGCGCCGGGTCCCGGAAACACTCCCACAGGCAGTTCTTGAGAAGACCGGGGCTTCCGGATTCCAGAAATCGTT